>CACYDN010000105.1 GCA_902773185.1 uncultured Lachnospiraceae bacterium
CAAACGATCACCCATTGATGATCCGGTTTATGCCTTCATGGACAAAAAGCGGGCTCAAGGCAAACCTTACTATGTGTATATGACTGCCGGTGCCAACAAGTTCCTTCGGATCTACTACGGACGGGTCAACGAATATTTATCCACACTTTCAGAAGGCGAATAACCGAATTACTCTTTACACTCTCAGGCCAGCATTCTATGGTGGCCTATTTGTAATACCTCAAGTTCAACCTGTATGAAATTTTCAAGGTCCATCATTTTCTGCTTGACTTTTTATTTGCAGACTCGATGATGCGGGTTCGTCAAACAGGATACCACATAAATGTGTATCCTGATGACTCGCCTTCGCACACGAAAGAAGCGCCACCTTCGTGGCGCTTCTTTCACCTTCGGAATGTTCCGTTCGAAGGAACGGTTACTTTCCGACTGCCCTTTCTACCAGGCCTTCCAAAATCTCCGAATAATACTTATCGGACGGTACATAATTGTCCTGCTCTACCTTGATCTTAACCAGCTTTATGCTCGTCAATTTTTTCTCGTAATAATCAACATTGAATACCAGTCTGACATGTGCACGGGAGTAGGACTGTGTTGTATCGTCGTTCATCACATGCTCAAGATCCAGATCTACGTTATAGCCATCCGCATATACCTGATATGTACCGTTGCCGGCCTTATCTACAGCCAGTTCATCTGCTGTCCAAGCAGAGCCTTCCGTTCCCTTCTTCATCAACGTATCAAATGTTACGTTCGGATATCCGGGTACAGTCTTGGTCTTGAGTTCCCGGCAGACAGCCTTATAATTCTTGTTGAACATGCCCTGGAGGAATTCCTTGATCCTGTAGTGGTACTTACCCGGCAGGATGAAATAGATACCCACGAGGAGGGCACATCCAATAATAATACCAATGATAATACGAAAAACTTTTGTTCCCATACTTCTCTTCACCTCTCACTGATTAAAAAATCTCGCGTTCCAGCTGGTAGATGAAATTCTCTATCGTCTGCATGCGCTTGGTATACTCAGAACGAGCTGCCTCTGTTTTGCATCTGCGGATCTTCGGCTTATTGATCCGGTAATAATTCTTAATCCGGTAATAAGCGCGCTTGTAGCTGGCCTCATCCTCCAGTGCAGTCGCCATGCAGTCCCACATGATGCCAATGGCACCAACCTCATCCAAAAGATCGGCATCCATCACAATTTTGCACTCCAGAGAAAGATCCCTTTCGGCATCCTTATCCTCGTGCACCATGATGATCTCGCCCACCTTTACGATGGTCTCAGGATCCACGCCGATGGAATCCAGATATTCAACAGCGATTTCTGCACTGACTTCCTCATGCGGACGGCCTTCTTCCCATCCGATGTCATGCAGGAGCGCTGCCAGAACGATCACATCCAGATCTCCGCCCAGCTTGGACTGCAGACGGATAGCCCAGCGGTAAACCCGCATGGTATGTTCGAACCGACTGCGAAACGGATACTCGTTCGGTCTCCCGTTTTCAGAAGTTGTTCTTTTGACGAAATCAATTACTTCCGAATAATCCATACTTTGTCAAACCCCTTACAATAACCTCAAAGCTTTTGCAGCTCCTTCAGTATGTTCCCCCACTTGTATGGTATTGGCACGAAAACAAATCCATGCAACTCCACACGAACTTATCATAGCACTTTCCCGAAGGAAATGCCACTATTTTTAAAAAACCGCGCGGTCTGCTTTGAAACGATCCAATCGACGTTACCTCCCCAGCCGACTCAGCCCAGGCACCCTTACGGCGCACAAGAGCTTCTGCTTAGTGCTGCTCCGTTCCCGACCTGACACGGTTCACAGATTCCTGTCGCGTAAGACCCAAGCCTCAACGCCTCTGTAAGAGGGCAGCTCAACTGAAAACGCTCCGGGGCAGACCATCACCCCTGCTGTAGCGGATTGCAGGTACAGGGCACCGCTATCTCCCCGGCTGCGCGGAAATTTTTTTGACACAGTAGCGCATATGATTCCAATAAAAAACCATAACACTGCTGGTGTCAATCCACTTTAGTATACATAACTTAGCTTTTTCCGTCAAGGCTTTTCGCCTTTTCTCTCTGTCTTTCTTCTCGAAGCTGCCGGAAAAAGGTGCTCATCATGTTGGAACAGGCATCCTCCAGCACGCCTTTTTCCACTTGGACGCGGTGATTAAAGCCCTGCATATCCAGAAGATTGACCACGGAACCGGCGCAGCCGGCCTTGGGATTCATGCAGCCGATCACCACTCTGGGGATTCTGGCCTGTAAAATGGCGCCCGCACACATCGGACAGGGTTCCAGCGTCACATACATCGTACAGTCCTCCAGCCGCCAGTCTCCGGTCTTAGCCGAAGCTTTTCCGATGGCAAGGATCTCCGCATGTCCAAGGACCGCATGTTTTTTATTCCGCTGGTTATAGCCTCTTGCCAGAACCTTTCCGTCCTGCACGAGCACGCAGCCGATGGGCACATCCCCCACAGCAGCTGCTTTTTCTGCGAGGCGGATGGCCATCCGCATATATTTTTCATCCTCGGACTGCATGAATTCCCTCATTCCCTTCTTTATTCTCGCCGGTAAGCTCCGGACCCACCTACGCCGGATGTTTCCATTCCGATACACCGGTAACAGCCAACTTCGACTGTATAAGCCTACGCCGAAAGCCTCGTCACTTAGACAATCCCACGCGCCGAAAACGCATCCGCAAGTGCCCCGAACTGTTCCAGAGAAAGCGTTTCGCCCCGGACGGTTTCCGAAAGGCCCTGCTCCGGAAGCACCTCCCGGATCATATCCTTGGGAAGCTCAGCCCCGTGGGAGAGCGCATTGACCAGTGTTTTCCGCCGCTGACCGAAGGACGCCCGGATCAGACGAAACAGGAGTTTTTCATCCTGCACACTTACCTTCTTTTCCGTTCTTCTGTCCAGCCGCACCACCGCAGAACCGACATTGGGCCGCGGCATGAAGCAGTTGGGCGGCACATTCGCCGCAAGATACGGCTCGGCATAATACTGAACCGCAAGCGAAAGCGCCCCGTAATCCTTCGTTCCGGGGGCCGCAGCCATCCGGTCGGCGACCTCCTTCTGTACCATCACGGTGATGGATTCGGCCGGGATGCCGGACTCAAGAAGCTGCATGATGATGGGCGTCGTAATATAATACGGCAGGTTCGCCACGACCGAAAAGGGGCCGTCTCCCATCAGTGCCGGGATATCGCATTTCAGGATATCCTGATGCACCACCCGGATATTATCCCGCCCCGCCAGCGTTTCTTCCAATATGGGAATCAGGTTACCGTCGATTTCCACGGCAACGACCTGCCCGGCCACATCCGAAAGATGCTGGGTCAATGTGCCGATGCCCGGTCCGATTTCCAGAACGCGGCTTTCCTTCGTAATGCCGGCCGCCCGGATGATCTTCCCGATCACATGGTCATCGATCAGAAAATTCTGTCCAAAATTCTTTTTAAACCGAAACTGATGCCGCTGCAGAACATCGATCGTCACCTTCGGATTGCTGAGATAATTTTCCATTCTTCTGTCCTTTTTTCGTGGAAGATACATGTCAATCTGTTTTGGCCGCTTATCATAACGGATCTATACTTCCGGATTTGAAATAATTCCGCATCTGTAGTATACTCAATTTCTGAGAATTGCACAAGTTACGCTTTGCCCAATCGAGTAGGGAGGATTTAATCCCCCTACTCGATGATGCGGGCTCGTCAAACAGGATACCAATTCAGAAAGAAGGTAATTCCATGATTTCATCTTTTTATAAGGAAATGACAGGAAAGGAATCCGTCATCCGCCAGTTTTTTGATTACAGCCGCGCCCGTGCCGCCGAGATGGGTCCGGACAGCGTGTTCAATTTTTCCATTGGAAACCCCTCCGTGCCCGCTCCGCAGAGCTTCACGGATGCGGTGATCCGCCTGATGCAGGAGAAGGATCCACTGACCCTGCACGGCTACAGCCCGACGCTGGGCCAGCCATCCACCAAGAAAGCCATAGCCGATTCTCTGAACCGGCGGTTTGGCATGAACTACGGTCCGGAGCACATCTTCCCGACCTCCGGTGCGGCAGGTGCCATCGCCCATGCCCTCCGCTGCGTGGCCGGCGAAGGGGAAACCGTGATCACCTTTGCACCCTATTTTCCGGAGTATATTCCTTATGTAACCGGCACCGGCGCGTCTCTCCGGGTGGTTCCTGCGGATACCGATTCCTTCCAGATCAACTTCGAGGCCTTTCTCGAGATGCTGGATCCCACGGTTGCTGCGGTTCTCATCAATACGCCGAATAACCCATCCGGTATTGTATATACGGAAGCAACCATCCGAAAGCTGGCAGAGATTCTGACAGAAAAGCAGAAGGAATACGGACATGAAATTTTCCTCATCACCGATGAGCCCTACCGAGAGCTTGTGTTCAGCGGCGTGGAGCATCCCTTTGTTTCCGCTTACTATGATAATTCCATCTGCTGCTATTCCTTCAGCAAGTCCATCTCCGTTCCCGGCGAACGAATCGGCTATGTTGCGGTGAACCCCAAAGCGAAGGATGCGGATGCGATCGTCCCCATGTGCGGACAGGTTTCCCGCTTCACCGGACACAACTGCCCCTCCTCGCTGATGCAGCTGGCCGTAGAGCCGGTGCTGGAGGAGACCAGTGATATTTCCATTTATGAAACCAATGCGAACCTTCTGTATGATGCCCTGACGAAGATGGGGTACTCCTGCGTGAAGCCCATGGGTACCTTCTACATGTTCCCGAAGTCACCCGATCCGGATGCCAACAGCTTCTGCTGGCGCGCCGCAAAGGAGCTCGGCCTTATCATCGTACCCGGTGATTCCTTCGCCTGCCCCGGTCACTTCCGGATTTCCTACTGTGTACCCACGGAGCAGATTGAGAAGGCCATTCCGCTCTTCGAGAAGGCGCTGACATTGCAATAACTGCACTTAGAATATCGAACAGGATGTACCGGTCACGCTAAGTACACCGGGTATACCAAGAGAAAAACCCCGCGGCTTCAAAACCGCGGGATTCTTTTATTAACATATAGTTTTTGAATTGTACGGAACGACATTTCCGTCAGCGGTTAAGCCGGGCGATTAGTGCGCGTACTCGAATACCATCTCGGCGCCCATGCTTTCCATATCATCATCCCAACGAAGGACAGTCTGGCCGTCCAGATCCATAAATACCATCTGACCGGTACCGTTCTCATAGTTGACAACCTCGTCCGCAACGCTTCCGTCCTCGTTCAGCACAATGGTCTTCTTCACACCGTTATAATACTGAACCTTATCACTGCCATCAAATTCACCGGACATGGTCCATTCCGCATGTTCCGCAGCAGAGCTTGACCAGGTAATGAAGAATTCGCCGCCGTTTTCACCGGTGCAGCTAACGGTAATGCTTGCTCTGCCGTTCACATAGTTACCGATGAAGTTCATCATCGGGTTCTGGCCGTCGCCGGACTTTTTCTCTTCCGATGTGTCTTCCTTCGTCTCTTCCTTGGTCTCTTCTTTTGTCTCTTCCTTGGTTTCTTCCTTGGCCTCTTCCTTTTCCTTGGTTTCTTCCTTCTTTGCCTCGGTCTTGGCCTCGGTCTTTGCTTCTGTCTTAGCTTCGGTCTTCGCCTCAGTCTTGGCTTCGGTCTTCGCCTCGGTTGCTGCAGCGGTTGTTGCTGTGGTATCCTTCTTGTCATCCTTCTTGCCGCATGCTGCAAGAGAGCAAGCCATCAGGCCGGCAAATGCAATAACTGCAATCTTCTTCTTGAACATTTTTGTATCCTCCTCGTTATGAGAAATTTTATCTTTATATATCAAGTGAGGATTCTATCATAGACAAATCTCTAATTCAAGGTATTCCGGTGCTTTTCACCCCTTTTTCAAACCGATTCTACGGATTATTCACATTTGAAAGATTCCTTGCCTTTTCTTTGTTAAAAAGTTATAATAAGCAAAGCACTTAAAAACTTGGAGGAATTGTAATGGGAAACCTGGAAACCGTGGATATCGGTCCCAAGCGTTACGCCGGTATCTTAGTTCACCCCACCTCGTTCCCCGGGCCTTACGGCATCGGCGATCTGGGAAAGGGCGCTTATGATTTTGTTGACTTTATGGCGCGGTCCGGCATGACCGCATGGCAGGTCCTTCCGCTGGGACATACCGGCTTTGGGGATTCTCCCTACCAGCCGTTCTCATCCTTCGCCGGACAGCCTCTCATCATCAGCCCGGATGAGCTGAAAGAACTCGGACTTCTTCAAAATGATGACTTTCGGGATATGCCGCAGTGGAATCCCGAGGATATCTGCTACGGAGATGTGATCCAATTCAAAACCGGCCTTCTCAAAAAGGCTTACGAACGCTTCCTGGATCCGGATATCCACGATGGATTCTCCGGCAATCCGGAGCTCATGAAGGAATATACCGGCTTTATTGAAACCAGCGCGTGGCTCGAGGACTATGCCCTCTTCATGGCCGGAAAGGATTTCCACGAGGGAATGCCCTGGTACATGTGGGAGGACAGCCTGAAGAACCCCACCGCAGCCGAACGGCGTGAATGGCTGGAGAAACTGAAGAACGAGGTTGGCTACTATGAATTCATCCAGTTCCTCTTCTTCCATCAGTGGATGAAGCTGAAGGCCTACGCAAACGAAAAGGGCATCTCCATCATCGGTGATATCCCGATCTTCGTAGCCTGGGACAGCGTGGATGTCTGGATCCACAAAAAACTCTTCCTTCTGGATGAGGAAGGCTACCCCACCGTTGTGGCCGGTGTACCGCCGGATTATTTCTCCAAAACAGGCCAGCTCTGGGGCAATCCGCTCTACAACTGGAAGGAACATAAGCGTACCCAGTACAGCTGGTGGTTCGCACGGATCCGTCATCAGCTCACACTGACTGACTATCTCCGGATCGACCACTTCCGCGGCTTTGACAAATTCTGGGCCGTTCCCTACGGGGAAGAAACCGCCATGAACGGCAAATGGATGACCGCCCCCGGCGAGAATTTCTTTACGACACTCGAAGCAACGCTGGGTTACCACATGCCCATCATCGCAGAGGATCTGGGTGAGATCGACCGTTCCGTCATCGAGCTTCGTGACCGCTTCGGTTTCCCGGGCATGAAGATTCTGCAGTTCGCATTTGAAAATCCGAACGAGAACAGCTTCCTGCCCCATAACCACATCCGCAACTGCGTATGCTACACAGGCACACACGATAACGACACCACACTGGGCTGGTACAGACACGCCTACGAGGCATCCCGGGATAAGCTGAGACGCTACTATTCCACAGATGCAAGCGATGTCTGCTGGGTATTCATCCGCGCCTGCTTCGGTTCCGTTGCCAACATGGCGATCGTTCCCATGCAGGATGTTCTGGAACTCGATTCCTGGGCCCGTTTCAACACCCCCGGTGTCGGTGCCGGTAACTGGTCCTGGCGTTATAAGCAGGAGGTTCTCACGGACCACCTGGCCAATCGTCTCTTTGAAACCGCAAAAATGTTCGGAAGGTAAAGCATATGATACGACTGATTCTGGCCGGCCTTTACGCCGTCCTGTCCGTTGTCTTTATGATGCCGGTCCACTGGTACCATAAAGCGATTGCAAAAAAGCATCCGGAAAAAGCCTGGGCGAAATCCCAGAAGCTCGTGCGGAGGTTCTTCAAAGGACTCCTGTTCATTGCCGGAACAAAAATTGAAATCCGGGGAGCGGAAAATCTGCCGGAGAAGGGCGAGGCCGCGCTATATGTCGGCAACCACAGAAGCTACTTCGATATCATCATCCTGCAGACACTGGTCAAGGGTCCCCTTGGTTTTGTTGCCAAGAAGGAATTTCTGAAGGTGCCTCTCTTCCATTGCTATATTGAAGATATGGGCAGCCTTTTCCTGGACAGGGAAAACGTCAGAGCAGGTCTCGAGACCATCAAGGAAGGAACGGAGCGGATGTCCAAAGGACTTTCCCTCGGTCTTTTCCCCGAAGGTACGAGGAACCACAAGGATGAGCTTCTTCCCTTTAAGACCGGCGGTTACCGGATGGCTGAAAAGTCCGATTCCGCCATGGTTCTGATGGCACTCACCGATTTCGACCGCATCATGGAAAAGAACTTCTGCAACTTTCTCAGAAGCCGTCACGTGATCATCGAATTCGCACCGCCTGTCTATCCGGGCCGGATGTCAGCAGATGAACGGAAGGAATTCTACCGCAGCATCCCCGATCAGATCACGGCTATGCTAAAGACACATAAATCATAAAGGAGAAAACAAAAGTGAAGATATTACTGATTGTGGGCATCGTCATCCTGATCCTTCTGGCTATCCTCGGCGTGCTCTATTACTTCGGAAACAAGATGCAGAAAAAGCAGCTGGAACAGCGAGAGGAGATCAATGCCGCCGCGCAGCCCGTGAGCATGTTTATCATTGATAAAAAGATCATGCCCATGAAAGATGCCAAGCTTCCGAAAGCTGTTATGGATCAGGCGCCCAAGCGTTACCAGAAGGCGAAAATACCTGTGGTCAAGGCCAAGGTCGGGCCACAAATTACGACCCTCATCTGCGATGAATCGATTTACGGCGATGTACCGAGCCACGGCGAAGTAAAAGCCATGGTGAGCGGTATCTACCTCACCAGCGTGAAGACGCTGCACAAGGCAACCAAGAAAAAGCAGCTGGAAGAAGCCGCTGCAGTGGATGAGAAGGGCCGGAAAAAGAAGAAGAGCCGTTCCGAGCGTCTGATCGAACGGCAGGCTCAGTACCAGAAGCAGCTTCAGACAGACATTGCCATGAAGAAGACAAAGGAAGAAGAAAAAGCAGCCCGGGCAGCCGAAAAGAAACGCCGGGAACGCGAAAAGAAGATTGTAGACTGATATGAACGAAAAGAGGGAACAGGCTATGCAGGATAAAAAGAAACGTTTTCTTGTACCGGCACTGTTCCCTCCTATTTTATGTCTGATCCTCGCAATCGTTGCTTATTTCGCATCGATTCCGATCTCTTACTTTTTTTCTCCGCTGAACCGGATCGATTCTCTTTTTGACCTGGCCGTATCTCCGGAAATTTTTTCCCTCTGCCGGGCCATCCTCTATCTTGTAACCTTCGGTCTCTGGTACAGTCATATTCTTTTCCCCGGTTGGACAAAGACCTTTGGTGCACCGATCGATGTAGAAAGCAGAACCCATCTTTTAGACAAAAAATACATGCATCCCCTGCCGTGGATTTTCCTGATCCCGCTCGGCTTTTCCCTTCAGTTTACCGTGAATGCCTTCTTTTCTTTCCTGCAGCATACGTTTCCCGCAGCCATGGCCAAATACAGCAATGTCATCAAGGAAATGACCGTTGGAGATCGGAACGGTCTCTCCATTCTGTCTGTGATCTTTCTGATGCCTCTCGCCGAAGAGATCATCTTCCGCGGCATCACACTCCATTATGCCGGCAAAGCAATGAAGCCCCTGTACGCAGCCGTTTTTTCCTCTGTATGCTTTGCGGTTTACCAGTTCAGTCTTTTCCCTGCTGTTTTTGCCCTGTTCTTCGGCTTCCTTCTGGCTCTCCTGAAACAAAAGAGCGGGGGACTTCTTCCACCGCTCCTTCTGCATATTTCTCTGAATATATCCCTTTACGTTCTGCCGAAGAACATTCTGGCGTCCGGCATGATCTCTCTGCTGTTCATGCTCTCCGCCCTGCTCCTCTCTCTTTTTCTGGCCGTACCGGCTATCCGATTTTACGACGGGAAAAAGCCATTTCGATCAGCCCATCCAGATACTTCGTCATCGGATGACCGGCCGCAGCCATAAGCATGGGATACATGCTGATTGCCGTATGCCCCGGGATGGTATTGATCTCACTGAAGATCACCCGGTTTGTATCCCTTTCCAGGAAATAATCCACTCTGGCAAATCCGAAGCCGTCACAGCACCGGAATACCTTTTCCGTGATCTTTTGAATTTCTTCTTTTTTCCCTTCCGGAAGCTCCGGATCGATAATGGTGCGGGATGACTCGTCATTGTACTTCGCATCGTAATCATAGAACTCTGCGGTCGCAATGACTTCACCGACACCGCTGGCGATGATCTCATCTCCAAAGCCGTAAACCGCACATTCCAGTTCACGTCCGACAATAGCCTCCTCCACAAGGATCTTTCTGTCGTGGCGCGCAGCCTCAGCGAGGCCTTTTTTTAATTCCTCTCTGTCATGTGCCTTGGTAATGCCCACAGAAGAGCCCGCGTTGGACGGCTTTACAAATACCGGGTACGGCTCACTTTCCTCAATCCTTTTAATCACCTCATCCATCCGGTTTTCCAGTTCTTCCGCAAAAACAGGCACATAATCCGCCTGAGCAATACCGGCATGCTCCACAACAGTCTTGGTGAAAAGCTTATCCATGCAGACTGCGGAGGAAAGGGTTCCGCAGCCGACATAGGGGATATCCGCCATTTCGAAAAGGCCCTGGATGGTCCCATCCTCGCCCCAGAGACCGTGCAGCATCGGGAAAGCCACATCAATTTCGCATTCCTCTGTTTTGTCCCCGGTTTTCAGCAGAAGCGTTTTTCCCATGCTCGGCGAAAGGAGCACCTCTGTCTGACTGTTTGTCCAGGAACCGTCTCTGAGTGCGGAAACTTCATCAGCCAGGAGCCATTTTCCTTCCTTGGTAATACCGATCAGGATAACCTGATATTTCTCCTTGTCCAGATTTTCCGCTACCGTAGCCGCCGATACGCAGGACACCTCATGCTCACTGGATTTTCCTCCGAATATGAGAGCAACTCGCTTCATTTTTACTTCCTCCTCTAAAGAATTGTCTGTTTAATTCCGGTTTACTATCGTAATACTGGTATAATACACCTTTTCCACCCCGGCCGCTTTCATGGCGGCGGCGCAGGCGTTCACCGTTGCGCCGGTGGTGTAGATGTCATCTACCAGAAGTACGTTTCGATAGGGTGTGCTTCGTGCTTCATTTTCCTCTGCCGCGCTCTGTACTTCGGCCAGGAAAGAAGCTCGAAGATTCTCCGCCCGGGCCTCCTCCCCCAGTTTTTTCTGAGGACGCGTGTTACGGATCCGTTTCAAAAACCCTGTATCCATCGGAAGACCCAGTCCTTCCGCAAGAAACGATGCCAAAACCTCTGCCTGGTTATAGCCTCTTTTCTGCAGTCTCTTTTTGGATATCGGAACCGGAACAATGACATCCGGTGCAATCAGCCGGTAGGATGCCCCAAAAGTCCGGAGCATTTCCGCCGCATAAAATGCGGCATATTCCTTTCTGCCATGGTACTTCATGGCAGCCACCGCATCGGAAACGGGCGGCACATAGAGCAGGAGGGGAAACCCCATCTCGTAGGCGAAACTTCTCCCCTGACAATCCGGACAATATTCTTCTTCGGAGCCGTAGGGCAGCTCCCCGCCGCAGCGAAGACACCTGGGTTCCTCCACATACCGGATTCTTCGTTTACAGGCGCTGCAGGCTCCCCATTCCCCTTCCCGGAGAACGCCGTCACAAACCGCACAGCGCGGGGGAAAAACGTAGTCGATCAGATTATGCATAAAGCTCCTTTATCCGCTGTGTAAAACCGGTGAACCTTTTTTGTACCTGTACGTTATCGATCATATCGTTGACAAGATTCAGATTGCCGACGATCACCACCATCTCCCGGGCACGCGTCACTGCGGTATAAAGAAGATTGCGGCTGAGCAGCTTTTTCGGTCCGCTAAAGAGCGGGATCACTACAGCCGGATATTCACTGCCCTGGGATTTATGCACCGTAATGGCAAAGGCATGGGAAAGGTTATCCACCTGGCGATAGTCATACGTTACCACCCGTCCGTCATCAAAGACCACGACAAGGTTTTCATCGAAATCATTCACCTCGGCCAGCGTACCCATATCACCGTTAAATACGCCGATTCCTTCATCCAGAAGACCGTCCCGCTTTTTGGTATTGCGGAAGATCTTCCATTCCAGCTTATAATCGTTTCGGATCTGCATGACCTTGTCTCCCTCCCGGAAGACCACATCCCCGAAAACCTTCTCACGCTTATTTTTCCCTGCCGGGTTCAGTGCTTCCTGCAGGGTGCGGTTCATATTTTCCACACCGAGTTCAAACCGCCGCATGGGCGTAAGCAGCTCGATTTCAGTCGGATCCACCTTGAGATATTCCGGCAGCTGCTTTTGCATCAGCTTCACACACTCTGCCCGGATGGCTTCCGCCCCCGCTCTGGGAATAAAAAAGAAATCCTTACTTTTATTGTTGATGGTAAGATGCTCGCCGTTCTTGATGCGGTGCGCGTTCTCGACGATGCTGCTGTCCTCCGATTGCCGGAAGATCCGCTGCAGAACGGTTACCGGGAAACAGCCGCTGGCGATCACATCGTGCAGGACATTGCCCGCCCCGACAGGCGGAAGCTGGTCCGTATCGCCGACGAGGATGAGCCTCGTCCCGTTCACAAGCGCCTTCAGAAGTGCATAGAACAGCCGGGAATCGATCATGGATGCCTCGTCCACGATGAGGGCATCACACTCCAGCGGATTCTCTTCGTTGCGGAGGAAGGTCATCTTTCCCTCGCCTTCGCTGTCATCCGGACTGCCGCAGAATTCCAGAAGACGGTGGATGGTCCGCGCCTTATAGCCGGTCGATTCCGTGATCCGTTTTGCCGCGCGCCCGGTCGGCGCCGCCAGGAGTACCGAATCGCCCTGCTGTTCAAAATATTTGATAATTGCATGAATGATCGTCGTTTTTCCGGTTCCCGGTCCGCCCGTGATCACGCTCACGCCGGAACGGATGGCCGTTTCCACGGCGGTCTTCTGGATAGCCTCCAGCTGAATGCCGTTTTCCTTCTCCACCCGACGGATGGCGGTCTCGAGCTCCTGTTCATCGGTTTCAAAGGGAAGCGTCAGCTCCGAAAGAAGCCGGGCACTGCCGAGCTCCGTATAATAATCCCAGGCGGCATAGACCGCCACAATTCCCTCCGGTGTCGTCTTCATCATGACCTTGCCGTTCATGGTCATTTCGAGCAGGATATCGTGCATCTTTTCCGCAAAGCTTTCCGGCTGTTCCTCGCTCTCGGCCAGCTCATGCGCTTTATTCACAAGCCAATCCTCCGGCAGATACATATGCCCGAGATTACTGGCCTCACCGAGGATATACAGCACCAGCGAATGCAGCCGGATCCGGCTGTCCGGCGCAAGGCCGCTCCCCAGCGCGATCCGGTCCGCCGTCACAAACCCGACACCCGGAACAGCCTCGGCAATGCGGTACGGATTTTCTTTGATCACTTTATAAACACTGTCGCCAAACTCGCGGTAGATCTTCACCGCAGTCTTCACGCCGATCCCATATTGGGAAAGGAACATGACCACATCCCGGTAGACACGGGTCTCCTGGTAGGATTCTCCCATCTGGCGCGCCATCCGCATGGAAATCCCCTTGATTTCCGCAAGGCGCTCAGGTTCTTCTTCGATGATCCGGATCGTATCCTCTCGGAAGGTCTGGATGATCCGCCGCGCCAGTGTCTCCCGGACCCCCTTCACAATTCCGGAAGCCAGGAACCGTTCAATCCCCGTCAGATCATCCGGCATGGAAAGCTCGGCGGTTACAATCTGGAACTGCAGATCGTACTGGGGATGGAAAACATATTCCCCCTCGGCACGGATATACATCCCCTCTACCGCGCCAAAAACGGTCCCGTGAAAAACCTCGTTACCTTCCGTGGTTTCAACTTCAAGGACCGTATAGCCGTTTTCTTCGTTCCGGTATATGATTTTTTCGATATAGCCTTCTCTCAGCATTCGCTATTTGTTTTCTGTCTCTTCCAGATACTCCTGGTATCTTCCGGTTCCGATCACAACAACCTCCATGGGGTTCTCGGCCGTCATGGTGGTGATACCTGTTTTTTCTTCAATCAGCTGCTCCAGACCATGCAGAAGCGAACCACCGCCGGAAAGAATGATTCCGCGGTCGGCAATATCCGCTGCCAGCTCCGGAGGCGTCTTTTCCAGTACACTGCGAATGGCCTCTACCACCTGACCGACAGGCTCACGAAGCGCCTCCGCGCTGTCGTCGGAGGTCATGACGATTGTCTTGGGAAGACCCGTAACCAGATCTCTTCCGCGAACATCCATGGAAATGTTTTCCGGCCGCTTGTAGGCGGTTCCGATGTTCAGCTTGATCTCCTCCGCCGTACGATCTCCGATCAGAAGGTTGTACCGCTTCCGGATGTACCGGATGATTGCATCATCAAACTCATCACCCGCGATTTTCAGAGAACTGGAAACCACGGCGCCGCCCATGGAGATCACGGCAATATCCGTTGTTCCGCCGCCCACATCCACGATCAGATTACCGATGGGACGGGTAATATCGATTCCGGCACCTATGGCTGCCGCAATCGGTTCTTCCACAATGTTAACATACCTTGCGCCCGCACTGTAGGTAGCCTCCTCCACAGCACGCTTCTCCACCTCCGTTACATTGGAGGGAACACAGACCGATATCCGGGGACGACGGCCGAAAAAGTTCCTGCCGATTGCCTTCCGAATAAAGTATTTGATCATCTTTTCTGTTTTGGTATATTCCGAGATCACACCGTTCCTGAGCGGTTTTACGGCGATGAGATTGCCGGGCGTACGTCCGAGCATAAGCCGGGCCTCCTCTCCGATCTCCACGATCCGGTCCGAATCCTTGTCATAAGCAATCACCGAAGGTTCATTCAGCACCACGCCATGCCCCTTCATATAGACCAGAATATTCGATGTCCCGAGATCGATTCCCAGATCCAGATTGGCCATTCTAATATCCTCCGAAAACTATGCAATAAAGGATCTAAAATCCTTCTTTCACTTCAACTTCCTGCAGGATGAAAAGCGAAGCGGGTTTCTTATCCTTCCACTTCATACGGTGCTCCGTCACGTTGTAAATGCCGGAGAGCCGGCTCACATACCGGCGGAAACGGCTTGTCACCTGCCTTTCCTCCCGTTCCGACGCAGACTCCGCATCGCTGTAGCCCTCAAAGGCATCCACAGCGGGAGGTATGATTTCAAAACTGTTTTTCTTTGTAAAGTCCCCGCCAATCGCCAGATTCATGGCCCGATTGGAGAAGATCACCTCGCCGGACACGTTATCCCGGGCGAAGATCGGATATTCCACAAGATCAAAAACCTCAAAAGCCGCGCTGTCCGGCGCCTTCTTTGCCTGCTTCGGACCCTTCAGCTTTCTGGATACCACCTGGGTAACGATCCTGGCAAAATCAATTTCCTCATCGGACCATACGCGCTCCTTGGTATTTTCCAGGAAGATCAGGCGCCCCACATACTGGTCCCTCTGAATGACCGGAAAAACCATGACCGCACGGGCATTTCCGTTAAACACCTCCACACGCATCTGGTTCGTCATATTCCGCTGATCCACAACAAGTCCGTTTTCACGGATCTTCCGCTGGATTTCCAGGGAATAATGGTCATTATCCCAGGCAAAAACCGCCTCGGCATCCGCACTTTTGCCCGTGCGGCACCAGTAATCCTCCAGTATCATCTTTTCGGGACGTTTCCTGTCCTGTAAATAATAGACAATATAATCCACGTCCAGCATCTGTCCCACGGGAGCCAAATGCTGAATGATTTCCTTCTTATCGCCGGAAAGCCCCTGCAACTCCGACAGGATATCCCGTTCTCTGCGAATAAATTCCAGCATCTTCCTGTTTGCTTCGATTTCGTCGTTTTTCCCGTTCTCTTTGCTGAGAAGTGTAAAGCAATCGGAGATGATAGAAGCAATCGTATCCTGCTTTTCATGTATATAGAAAAGCTTCTGCGTCTGCGGCTTTGTATGAGCGTAAAGAAGCCAGGTTGCCGTGTAAATACCGTTCACATTGATCGGTGCTGCCGAAAACCGGTTGTCCGGGTTTCCGTCATCAATCTCCATATAGACCGAACCACCCTCCGACCGGATGCTGGCCTTCAGCTTTTCAAAGTATTCCTGATTATTCGGATTGTGAAGAATCTCATAGAAATCACCAAAATAGGTGGTGGGTCCCACGGCTTCCCCGATCAGTTTGCCGCGCATATCCATCACTGCGGAATACAGGTCAAAGGTGCCGGCAAATTCCCGGAGCAGTTCACCTATCCGGAGCTCCTCAAAGAGCTCATCGAAAGACTCATCATCACTTGTTCCCTCCGGTACACGGGGCTCCGGTTCCGGCGTTCTCTGGTTAAAGGGTTCCCGGATCAGGAATTCCATAACGCTGTCACCACCGTCCTCTTCGGAAAAGAGTACATCAAGCGTCAGCGTACGCATGGCACCGCTGTCATCCACAAAACGGACTTCACAGGAATAGTCAATCCCCGACTCCCGGGCAAACCGCACTTCCTGTTTCAGTTTCTCCCTGTCATCCGGATGGATATAATCCAACGGCAGCTTGTAGCCTTCCCGCAGGGAACGTATATTCATGCCGAAATACTCCGCATTTTCGGAAATATAATCAATCCGGGCTTTTCCGTTATACATCTTCATAAGACGCATGACAATAACGGCCACCCCGGTTTTTTCCACCGCACGGTATAAATACTGTCTTTCCTTCTCCATCCGGTCCCCTCCGGTTTTTTCTGCCGCGTTACATTTGCAACGCAGTTTCCAGCTTGACTTCCATTTACCAGTAAACTACAAACAAACCCCAGATGTCAAAATATGTAAATTCAAATGACCGTTCCGCAAAAGCAGCTGATTCGCGGAAACAATCTCAAAGAAATGAACAGGGAAAGCCGATATCTCTCCGGACTCAGTCATGCACGGAGAAATGTACCGGCTTCCATGTCGTATTCTTCAATTACAGCAGATCGGAAAATGCGCTGTCTGTCAGCTTCTGTGTTTCCTCTACCGCTTCGGTCACGTTGGCTACGGATTCTTTTAACTGTGCCATAAATGCGCCGATTGAATCGAATTCCCGTTTTACCGTTGCCCGGTTCAGACGGATTTCCTCTCTGCAGTTCATACGGTCTGTTTCGCAAGCTGTTTCTGTCTCTTCCTTCAGCTTTGCGCAGCTTTCTTCCGTCTCTCTGGTCAGCTTCGCGCAGCTTTCTTCGGTTTCCGCCTTCAGTCTTGCGCATCCCTCTTCGGTCTCGCGGGTCAGCCGCTCGGTTTCTTCTTTGGTTGTACGACGAAGATTCTCGCACTCTGCATAGGTGCTTTCCTTCTGGTTCCGGCAGCTTGTTTCCGTCTCATTGATCAGTCTTGTGCACTCTTCCTCGGTTGTGCGCTTCTTTTCGTCACATGCACGTTCGGTTTCCTCTGTCAGATTATTTGCAAAGGTTTCTGCCTCCAGACGCTTGGCCTCACAGTCTGCCTCGGTCTTTCTGGTCAATTCATCCGCCGACTCCCGGGCTGCCAGAAGTGTTCTGGAAATAGATTCATAACGGGTAGCCGATTCGGTTTCCTTATTCCGGTAAACCTCAAGTTCATCTCTGAGCTTCTGGTTTTCTTCTTCCAGCTCCTCATTGACTACCTTCAGATTGTCGATTGTGGTCTTTGCCTCGCTGGTATTGGCTTCGCGCATCACCTGCAGGCTCTTTACGGACTCACTGAGCTTGGTAATATCTTCTTTCAGGCTCGTGATCTGATTTTCATAATTTTTCTTTTGCGTTTCCTGCTCTTCAATATAAGCCTCAACTGCTTTTTTATCATATCCACCGAATGAAACGGTTTTCAAGTTCAAATCCATGGTGTCCCCTTTCCTGTATATATCTTATTACTCATCCGGACCGCGACATGGTTCATGCACCGAAAAACTTCCGGCATGACCGGACCCGGACAAACATCCACATGGTATTATAACACAACTACTGCGCAATGAAAATACGGGAGAATGTTTTTTTTCTGTTTTCATCCCTTCCGATTTATGGTACAATAAGCTTTTAGATGAGTTATAACTGGTTTTTTGGAGGTAATACTTGTGACAAGGCGAATGCCAAAATATAAAAGATTAACAATTATGCTTCTTTCCTTCGCGCTGCTCTTTTCCCTGACGGGATGCGAAAAGGGAAAGAGCGAGCACTATCAAACTTATGTGGAGTCCCTGATTTCCGCCAACTATCTGGGTGTTTATTCGGAATACATGAACTGCACCAAGTCCTCCGAGGAGGATGCGGATGCCATGTATCTGCAGAATGTTTCCCGACTGGCTGATAATCTTTCCGCTTACTACGGACTGGAGATCACCAATGATGATGTGGCGACTTCCCTCATGACTCTTTCCAAGTCCATCTACTCGAAGACACGGTTTGAGGTTTCTCCCGCTTATAAGGACAACAATGTGTACTATGTGGATGTGACGGTCTACCCCATGGACATCATCCGGAATACAAACGATAAAGTTCTGGCCTATGTACAGGATTTTAACAATCGTGTTGCGGCCGGTGAATTCAACAATTATGAGAAATCCGATTATGAGACGTCCTTTGCTTCGGGGCTGATCCTGATCCTGACGGAGGCCTGCGATTCCATGACTTACCGCGATCCGGTCACGATCAAGGCCCGGATCATTACCAGCAAGGACACGTTCTACATCTCGAACGATGATTTCCGTGCCATCGATGCTGCGGTTCTTGCTACGGTTGATACCGGAAGCCCCGCCGAATCCACCACGGAAGAAACCGAAGATGTTCCGTCCGATGAGGGAGGCGAACTTCCGCAAGACAACGAACAACCTTAATCAATCCTTTCACTTCACTGCCGGGAGAAATCCCGGCAGTTTCTGTATTCCCGCTCCGCCAGCCTGCTCCTTCAAAATTACATCAGCGATTTTCTAAAATCATCCGGAAACCTTCTGCAAGCTGCTACCGCTCGGCTCTAACTCGGCGCACGCCCTGATTCTTTTCGCCGGAGACTCGGCTCCGGCGAATCAAAGGTGGGCGTGCTTCCTCTGACAAACCCGCTCGCGGGCAGCTTTGCGAAGCTTTCTGTTCGATTTTGACGAAAATCGGATGACCATTTTGCCGGAGCAGGCTGGCGGAGCGGGAACAGAAAACGCCCGGGATTTCTCCCGGGCGTTATTCATCTTACGATATAATTTGTTTTTGTCTTCCCAGTAGGGCTCTTGATATCTGTCCAACAGGTAAATTGTTATGCATCTACCGGAAAGTTCTTACACGAGGTGTCCCTTCTCGCGGATCACATCGATCACGCTGTCAACGTACTTCTCGCAGATTTCATCGCTCTCCGCCTCAACCATGACACGGATCACGGGCTCGGTTCCGCTCTCACGAACGAGGATACGTCCGGTATCGCCAAGAGCCTCGGAAACCTTCTTCACAGCTGCCTGCACATCCGGATCATTCTGTGCGTCCGGTTTGGACTTCACGCGAACATTCTTCAGAACCTGCGGATAGAATACAAGCGGTGCTGCCAGCTCGCTCATCGGCTTCTCTTTTGCCAGCATAACCTCCATCATCTTCAGACTCGTAAGGATACCGTCACCGGTTGTCGCATACTTGGTAAAGATGATATGGCCGCTCTGCTCACCACCGATGCGGTGTCCGTTCTCAACCATGTTCTCATAAACATACTTGTCGCCGACCTTGGTCTTTTCGTAACCGATACCGACCTTATCAAGTGCCTTGTAAAGACCGAAGTTGCTCATGACAGTGGTAACAATCTTGTTGTTCAGCAGCTTGCCGCGCTCCTTCATGTAAAGACCATAGATGTAAAGGATATGATCGCCTGTTACTACGTTACCCTTCTCATCTACGCAGAGGCAGCGGTCAGCATCACCGTCGTAAGCAAAGCCGACATCCAGGCCCTTCTCCACAACGAATTTCTGCAGATGCTCAATATGTGTGGAGCCGCAGTCCGTATTGATGTTATAGCCGTTCGGTTCATTGTTGATGACATAGGTCTTTGCGCCAAGCGCGTCAAAAACGCTCTTCGCGATCGACCATGCGGAACCGTTGGCGCAGTCAAGGCCGACCTTTACATTTTTGAAGCTGTATTTGGACATGCCGATCAGATATCCGACATAGCGGTTGCGGCCTTCAACATAGTCCACCGTGCGTCCGATCTCTTCTCTTTCCGCCAGCGGGACATCGACCTTTCCGTCAAGATACTCTTCTACTTTCAGGATGGTCTCTTCGTCCATCTTCTCGCCGTTGTCGTTGATAAGCTTAATGCCGTTGTCATAGAACGGATTGTGGGAAGCGGAGATCATGATGCCGCAGTCAAAATCATCCGTGCGGGCGATATAAGAGACGGACGGCGTTGTCGTGACGTGCATGATATAAGCATCCGCGCCGGAAGCCGTGAGGCCTGCGCAAAGCGCGTATTCAAACATATACGAAGAACGTCTCGTATCTTTGCCGATGACGATCTTGGCTTTTTTCCCCTGCCGTTTTCCGTAATACCAGCCGAGGAAGCGGCCGATCTTCACAGCGTGTTCATATGTCAGATTTTTATTGGCCTCACCGCGGAAGCCGTCTGTTCCAAAGTATTTTCCCATTTTTTCTGTCTGCGCGCTGATGCGCGTTTTCCTTTCCGAATCGGAAAATCTGCTGCCCTGAAGGATCTCTTCAAGGCAGCAGCAACATTTGTTACCGAAAATATTATAATCACGAGGGAGCTTCAATGCAAATCTTTTTTAATGCCACTCGTTTACTCTACCGTGACACTCTTGGCGAGATTACGCGGTTTATCGACATCCAGGCCGCGCGCCACCCCGGAATAGTAGCCGAACAGCTGCAGCGGAACGACAGCAAGGCTTCCCATGAAATGCTCATCCGCTTTCGGAATATAGACCGTGAAATCGACGGCATCTTCCACATTATAATGACCGTAGCTCGTCAGGCCCATGAGATAGGCGCCGCGCGCCTTGCACTCCGCCATATTGCTGATGGTCTTCTCATAGAGCTCGCCCTGGGTCAGAACGCCGATCACGAGAATGTTGTCCTCGATCAGGCTGATCGTCCCGTGCTTCATCTCACCCGCGGCATACGCCTCCGAATGGACATAGCTGATCTCCTTGAGCTTCAGGCTTCCTTCCAGGCTGATCGCGTAATCAACGCCTCTGCCGAGGAAGAAAATATCTTTCGCATACGCGAATTTCGCCGCAAACCACTGGATCCTCTCCTTGTCTTCCAGCACCCGTTTGATCTTATCCGGTATTGCAAGAAGCTCCTCGATATAATAAGAGTACTGTTCCTGCGTGATTTTCCCGCGGACGTAAGCAAACTGGACCGACAGCGCGTACATGGCCGCCAGCTGCGCGGAATAGGCCTTGGTCGTCGCGACCGCGATCTCCGGTCCCGCCAGCGTGTACAGCACGTTGTCCGCTTCTCTGGCGATTGTGGAGCCGACGACATTGACAATGCCGAGCGTCCGGATTCCCATTTCCTTCGAAATGCGGAGCGCCGCCAGGGAATCCGCCGTCTCTCCGGACTGCGTGATGACGATCACCAGCGAATCCGGATCCGGCAGGATCTTCCTGTAACGGTATTCCGACGCAAGTTCCACGCGCACCGGGATCTCCGCCAGATCTTCCAGGATATACTGCGCGGCCATGCCTACATGCCAGGCGGAGCCACAGGCAACGATCACGATCCTGGATACGGAGCGAAGCACTTCTTCCGTAAGTCCGGCATTTTCAAGATCGATCTTTCCGTCATGAATGACACTGCCCAGTGTATCGCGGACTGCGGTCGGCTGCTCATGGATCTCTTTGATCATGAAATGCTCAAAGCCGCCTTTTTCCGCCGCTTCCGCGTCCCATGTAATTGTCGTGAGTTCCTTCTGGATCTCATCGCCGTTCAGGTCAAAGAAATGCACTTCGCCGGGAAGAAGTCTCGCCGTCTCAAGGTTCCCGATATAGTACACACTGCGCGTATATTTCAGGATCGCGGGAACGTCTGAAGCGAGGTAAGCTTCTCCCTCTCCGGTGCCGATGATCATCGGGGAATCCTTGCGCGCCGCGTAGATCTCTCCCGGGTAGTCCTTGAACATCATGGCGATGGCATAGCTGCCGCGCACACGGACCATCATGCGGTTGATCGCGTCGATCGGTCCGATCTTATATTTTTTATAATAATAGTCGATCAGCTTGACAACGACTTCGGTGTCCGTCTCGCTGTAGAACTGATAGCCGTGCCGCACAAGCTTCGCCTTCAGTTCATCAAAGTTTTCAATAATTCCGTTGTGTACGCCGACAACGTCCGATTCCACGCGGCCGGATCCGGAACCCGTGCAGTTTCCGCTGACATGCGGATGCGCATTCGTCTGGCTGGGCTCGCCGTGGGTCGCCCATCTTGTGTGGCCGATGCCGCACGTCCCGCTCAGCGCTTTTCCGTTGTCCGTTTTCTCGGAGAGATTTCTCAGTTTACCGGTAGCTTTGACAACTTCCGCCAGATTTTCACCGTCCCGGACCGCAATGCCCGCCGAGTCATACCCTCTGTATTCCAGTTTGGACAGACCGTCAAGAAGGATCGGCGCTGCCTGCTGCTCCCCTGTATATCCAACAATTCCGCACATACGATATTCTCCTGTAAATGCATAAAAATCAACTTTTGTATTATAACACACCCTCCTGTCATTAGAAAATATTTCTCTTTTATTATCTTCTGTTCGCTTTGATCCTCTTAAAATTCTCTCTGAATTGTCTGTAAAAACTCTTTCATTTTTTGCTTTACAAGCCGGATTTCCTGTGTTACAATAGCCCATGTCGTTAAGGAACGTTAGCTCAGCTGGGAGAGCATTCGCTTGACGTGTGAAAGGTCACAGGTTCGAGCCCTGTA
>CACYDN010000106.1 GCA_902773185.1 uncultured Lachnospiraceae bacterium
GGATACCACATAAATGTGTATCCTGATGACTCGCCTTTACACATAAATCCCAAGGATTCAAAAGAATCCCTGATAAATCTTTGAAAACCCGGCTTGATCCGGCTTAATCCTTCAATGTATCCATTACCAGATTTTTCATGATTCTCCGAAATTCATCGGTTGACGTGAATTCATCCGGCATGCCCGGTGTACAGTTGACCTCACCTACCATATAGCCGTTTTCCGTTAAAAGAAGGTCGATGCCGCATACCCTGAGACCCGTTACCCGTGAAACCTTTTCACACATTTCCTGCGTTTTTTCATCGATCGGATAGACTTCCAATCTGCCGCCTGCATGGATGTTGGAGCGAAACTCTTCCGGCCTTCCGGCAATCCGCATAATGGAAAACCGGTACTTATGATCGATCACATAGACACGGACATCCCTTCCCCTTGAGGTGGAAATAAACTGCTGGGCAAGTGTTACACCGTTCAGCTTCTGCGGAAGCGCGGCAAGAAACTCCGACAAAGCCTCTTTGGTTTCCATCAGGAGAACACCCTGCCCCTGCGCACCGTCACTGGGCTTCACAACTACAGGCAGACCCAGTTCGGAAATGATGAAATCCGGATTCGTACCGGGTCCCACGATCATCGTCCTTGCCTGCGGGATTCCTGCTCTGTCCAGAACAGATGCCGTTTTCAGCTTACTGCAGACGATTCTTTTTCCTTCGATCGGGTTTACACTTTTGGCGCCCATCGCGAGAAGTGTATCATTGATACCCTCCTGCATCTCGTTATAATGCCCCCAGAGCATGAAAAGGTCGGGAGCCTCCTCTTCTTTTCCGTTTACAAAGATCTTTTGTTTACCCTTTCCGCCCTGAGTAAAGGATATTTCATCCTGCAGAAGAACTCTTCGCTCAAGTTCTCCCTGTTCCCCGGCAGACTTCTCTTTATTTTGATCCGTCGCCCTGAGTTTTTTCACCTCTTCGTAACCGCCGCCTTCACCGATAATCACCCAATATTTCATTTCATTCCTCCTAACTTAACATCCTCATTCTATCTATCCAGTGCATCCTCATCAAAGAAGCCGAGTTCCTCCAGAGAGTTTACAAACCGCTCAATATACGCTCCATCCGTAACATTCCAGAAAAAGCCTTCCCGCGCCAAAACCTGTGTTGTGTAATCACAGGAAGCTTCCACGAGCATCGCCGCCTTCGCGAGACGGACATTCTGATAAGCGAGGAGACTCTGCAGCACCTGAACCTTTTCCGGATCCTGCTCCGCCTTTGCCAGCTCTGCTTTAAACTCCTCATTCTCCACCAGCCGGATTTCCATGCCGATCCGGTTCATTTCCCGAATGATATTGATCATCGGAGTCGTATTACAGTTGATCGCATGGAACAGCACGCAGCCCTTCGGCGTTTTGGCCAGCCGGAGAAACGCATCCGCACTGGTATCGATGGGGCCCATACGCACAATGCTGCCCATGCCCGAATACGGGAAAACGCCCAGCATCCAGTAGGAACGGAGCCTTCCCATAAAACTGTTGGAGAGATAGTTGATCTGGAATTCGCCATCCGAATCCCTCGGTGCAAGAGTGCCCACACGTATGATTTTCGCATCCACCCGTCCCGCAGCAATGGCTTCCAGGACAACCCGTTCGGCCAGCATTTTTGAGGAAATATACTGGTTATTGAGGAGCTGTCCGAAGTAGAGGGTCTGTTCATCCAAAACACGAAGCTCGGACGGATCCTGTACGATCATTCCGCCGCCCACACTGGTGGTGGAAAAATGAATGAGACGTGCCCCGCGGTTCTCACAGAAGGTGATGCAGTTTTCCACACCGCCGACATTGATATCCTCAATATCGGTCCCGCTGGAGAAATGCTTTACATTTGCGGCACAGTTGAATACCGTATGGATCGGTTGATTTTCCAGAGCCTTAAACGATTCATATTTAGTGACATCCCCATCGATCACAACAACACGTTTATCCAGGATATCCTTCAGATCACTGCTGAAATAATAGAACATCACACTCTGCAGACGGCTCATGGCATTTGAATAGCTTCCCTTCCGCACCATGCAGTATGCCGTACCTGTTTCCTGTTTCAGAAAAGCAGCCAGAACATGGGCTCCCATAAATCCGGTTGCCCCCGTAAGAAGGATATTTCCGATTTCCCGGCGTTTTCCGTATCTATAGGAATCCAGATTGTTTTTCTTCAGGATTTCATTGATCGCCGTATAATCATAATCATCAAAGCCGGTGGTCCTGTCACCGGTCTTTACCTGCGGCGTTTGTCCCTTTTCCAGGAATTCCGCAAGCTTTCTGGGCGTCGTATATTTGAACACATCTCCGTAATTCAGGTTATAGCCCTGCTCCGCCGCCCGGATGGCCACGGAGGTAACAACGAGAGATGTCCCGCCAAGTTCAAAGAAGTCATCCGTTGCGCCGACCCGTTCCAGTTTCAGAAGCTCGGCAAAGAGGCCCGCAAAGAACTCTTCTGTCTCACCGACCGGCTTTACATATTCGCCTATGGTAACCTCTTCCGGTTCCGGAAGGGCCCGGACATCCGTTTTTCCGTTCGGCGTCATGGGCAGCTCATCCATCTGCAGATACGCCGTCGGTACCATATAAGGTGTCAGATGCTTCTTCAGTTCATCCAGGAGTTCATTCAAATCCAGTTTCTGTTCCGCTGTGAAATAGGCACAGAGATTGTCCTGTCCGTGAAGCTTCCTTACGACAACAACCGCCTTTTTCATTCCGGGCTGCTGTTCCAAAAGGCCCTGGATCTCTCCAAGCTCGATGCGAAGACCGCGGAGCTTCACCTGATCATCCAGACGTCCCAGGATCATGACATCTCCCTCGGCGGTCCAGCGCGTCAGATCGCCGGTCCGGTACATCCGCTCTCCGTCATATTGAACGAACTTCTCCTTTGTCATTTCGTCCAGATTCCGGTAGCCGCGGGCAACACCGATACCGCCCACATAAAGCTCACCCATTACGCCATAGGGTGCAAGATCGCCGTATTTATCTACGATCACCTCGCTGTAATTATAGAGCGGCTTTCCGACTGTGATGCGGTCCGCCCCGGTGATATCGGCGCCGTTGCAGGAAACAGTGATTTCCGTCGGTCCGTAGGTATTGATGATCCTGGCCTCCGGGGCCAGTACCCTGAGTTTTTCGGCAAGAGACATAGGATATCCCTCACCGCCGGACATAATGAGCTTACATCCCCGAAGTGCTTCGCCGAAGGGCTTATATTCGATATACTGGAGCAGCCGGGAGGGCGTCGCATTGATACAGTCACAATGGTATTTCAGGAGAAGCTCCGTAAGCGCTCTGGGATCATTCATTTCCTCTTCGCCCGCAAAGACAAGCGTCTTTCCGTTGCAGAGCGTCAGCATATGCTCCTTAAAGGACATATCAAAGGAAACTGTCGTGACCGACAGATAGGTTTCAATATGATCATGTACATATTTCACATGCAGATTCGAAGGCTGCGGCATAAGGTAATTGCAGATTCCTTTATGTGCCAGCATAACGCCCTTGGGCTTTCCGGTAGAACCGGAGGTATAGATCATGTAGGACAGCTCATCATCCGACATCTCGATATCCGGATTCTTACGCAGGGAATCATCAGCCTCATGTCCGGATTCGGAAACCTCCAAAAGCTCATCTACCGGAATGGCCTTTTCGGCAGGATAATCCGGGAGATGTTCCGCAGTCGTGATCACATATTTTGCTTCCGAATCCGTAATGATATGCCGGATCCGATCCGCCGGATACTGAGGATCACACGGAATAAAGGCCGCCCCGGCCTTATTCACACCCAGAAGACATGCGAAGAAAGAGGACTCTCTCGGCAGAAGAAGCGCAACGCTGTCTCCTACTTTGACCCCTTTTTCGATCAGGCGGTTTGCTGCAATATTTGCCTGTTCGTTCAGTTCCCGATAGGTAAGACTGCCGTTAACCGCAATCAGCGCAGCCCGATCCGGGTTCTTCTCTGCGGCCTGTTCAAACAGTTTATGAAGAAGCGTGACCGGAATATCACCGGTCTCTGTTTTCCGGAACCCATCCAGCTCTTTCTTCTGTTCATCCGGCAAAACCAGAATATCCCGAAGTGTTTTCGTCCCGCCATCCTTCATATGCGTCAGAACGGAGTGGATCTGACCGATCATATTCCGGATCACCCGCTCCTCAAAGAGCTCGGAAGAATACTGAAAAACGCACCGAAGTCCGTTTCCGGACTTATGGATCACGATACCGATATCCCGGCTCATCTTCTGGAGCGGGGAATAGATTTCCATTCGGATTCCGTCCCGATCATAAGGCTCCGGTGTCACGAGGTAATTCACACTGACATCGAAGATCGGATTGCGGGAAGGATCCCGGGTTCCGGCAAATGCCGCAACAAGATCACCGAACGGAACCGGAGAACCATACGTCGCCTCACGCACGGCACGGCCCGCATCGGAAAGAAACGCAGCAAGCTTTGCCGTTCTGGGCGCCTTGATCCGTACAGGAGCCGTATTCACAAACATACCGATCACCTGCGAAGCATCCGCGGGGCGCAGGTTTGTGGGCACACCGAGAACGACATCCTCCGATGTGCAGTATTTTGCCACAGTCATGGCAACAGCGGAAAAGATCACTTCGAATTCCGTAAGACCATACCGTTTGGCAATCCGGTCAATATCAGCGACCTCCTCCGGCCGGAAGGCCTGCATGATCTCGCAGTCGGAAACCGGATGAACCTGCGGCCGCTTTCCGTTCTTTACCGGCATATCATTCACGGGAACCCCGTCCGCAAAAAGCTGCCTATAATAGGCCATTCCCTCCTGCGAATCGGTTTGGGCTAATTCCGAATAAAGATCGGACAGGTCAACACTTCCCGCCTCCACTTCTTCGCCGCGCAGGGCTTCAAGTAATTCGCCGGTGAAGACGCCTGCAGAGGTCCCGTCAAAAGCAATATGATGAATTGCCAGATGAACCGCATATTTTCCTTCCGGCAGCTGATAAACGGTCACTCTCACGGGAATCTCATGATTCAGGATAAACGGCTCGGCATATGAATTTACGATTTCCCTTACTTCGTCCTCCGATGCAGCCTCCGCCACACGAATTTCCGGAAGCTTATCCGTCAAAATCCGAAAAGCCACACCGTCCTCCATCCCATAACAGGAATGCAGGGCTTCATGCGCCGCAAATACCTTCCGGAGAGCATTTTGAATCTGATCAATCGTAACGCCACGCAGAAAAAATGCCAGATTCAGGTTATACATGGTCGATTCCGGCGACTTTTCCTGTTCCAGATACATACTGCATTCTTCGGGCGAAAGCGGAAAGCGCGTGAGATTCTTATCCTTTTTTCTTTCCCGGCTGTTTTTTTCCGCCTGCAGAACATATTTTTCAATCATCTGCGGCGTTTTTCCGAGCAGAATATCCGCAGGTCTTACTCTAAACTCCGCCAGCTTTGCCGCTACCATTGTCGCCGTGATGGAATCACCGCCCATGGAAAGGAAATCATCCTCGAGGCCGACCCGCGGTACGCCCAGGACCTCCTCGATTGCCCGGCAAAGAGCTTTCTGGATATCCGTCTGCGGAGCAATATATTCATTCTGAAATTCACTGTTCTCCGGCGGCATAAGCGCGCCGCGGTCAAGCTTTCCGTTCGCATTGATCGGCAAAGAGGAGAGACGCACAAAGAACGCCGGAATCATATAAGCCGGAAGCTTATCCTGAATGGCTGCACGGATATCCTCCGCCTCGATCGGCGTATTCTCGACATAATAGGCAACCAGATAGGTCTGATCATACTGATTTCGGAAGTCTTTGATCACGGCATCACGGATGCCGGGTACCTGCCGGATTACCGTTTCAATCTCGCCGGGTTCCACTCTCTGTCCGTTGATTTTGACCATCCAGTCCTTGCGGTTGATATAGATGATATTGCCATCCTCATCCCTTCGTCCCAGATCGCCTGTACGGAGCATCATATCCGCACCGTCCTTTTCCCGGAAGGGATTCGGCACAAAAGTCTTTTCCGTCTGCTCCGGCAGACCGAAATACCCTGCGGCAAAGCGGCCGGTGAGACAAATCTCCCCCTCATCGGCGGGGCTGCCTTCATCATCCAGGAGATAGACGCTGACACCCTTCATCGGTTTTCCGATGGGCGTATTTTCATATGGTCTGTCAACCGGAAAGTTCAGCACTGCCGACGCAGATTCGGTCTGTCCGTATCTGACAATCACCTGATATTCATCACTGTAAATATTGGATACCCGTTCACTTCCCGTGATCACACGCTTCAGCGTAGGCTCCTTCTGCCGAAACACTTTTAGCATTTTGGGGGAAATAAAGCTTCTCTCAATCTTGTTTTTACTGAAAAACTCAGCCAAAAGCACAGGATCCCGCATAGCCTCAAAGGGCGTCAGATAGGCCGTGGCGTGTGAAAATATGGGTTCAAAAACACCCTGCACGGAAGCGACAAATGTAAACGGCGCACCAAGTGCCACCCGCGTAACAGGCGGCTCTGCTTCAGCCTCCGCATACCGAACAACCGAATCGTTGATGCTGGCAAACGTATGCAGAACCCCCTTGGGATTCCCTGTCGATCCGGAGGTATAGATTAGGATGGACGGCATCTCTTCGCTGACCTCGGCCTCTTCCGTGAGAAGATCCTCCTCTTCGATCCGCCGCAGGAACTGCTCATCAATGACAGCCTTCGCATTGCAGTTTTCTCGGATATACGCTACCCGCTCCTTCGGATATTTCGGTGATTGCGGCACAAAGGCAGCGCCGGCCAGCCAGATGCCGTACATGGCAGCAATAAATTCTTTATTCCGCGGAAGAATGATCAAAACATAGTCTCCCGGCATTACCCCGCGGGCTTTGAGACGGTGAGCGATCCGCCGCGCCGCCAAATCAAATGTTCTGTATGTATAGGAATTTCCCTCGCCCTCATCCACAATGATCGGCTTATCCGGATAATCCCTGATATTCTCTTTAATCTTCTCCAAAATTTTGATCTGCATAACACTTTCCCCTTGATAGTATTTTCAATTTCACGCCCAAATTAAATTATATCAAATATCCATGCAGAAAGAAAACAAAACATGCTGAGAAAAGGATATTTTTGAGCGTTATTTCAACCTGCCGGCCCGATACATGGATTTCTAATTAATTCCGGCAATAAATGAACAAAGCCGCAGTCACGTATCATGACTGCGGCCACTATTTTTCATCTGATATTCATTATTTTTTCCGGAGGATCTTATGGGATGTATTCTTTTCAAACTCCTCCGTCCTGAGCCTCAACTCATTGATCTGCTTATAAATGGGACGGCCTTCGTTTATCTTCGCGATCAGCGCCTTAAAGTACGCTTCATCTCCTGTTTTTTCCTCTGCAGGGAAGATTTCCGCAATGATCCTGCCGTTCTCCTCGTAAACCAGAACCTCTTCAACGCCGTCATCCAGAGAAAGGTCCCCTTCCAGTTCCTCGGGTGAGATATTCTCCCCGTTGGAAAGGATGATCAGGTTCTTTTTCCGTCCGGTCAGGGTCAAAAAGCCGTCCTTATCGATAAATCCGATATCTCCTGTATGGTACCAGCCGTCCTCAAGGGCTTCTCGGGTAAGCTCCGGCTCTTTATAATACTCACGCATCACAAAGGGACCGGTAACCATAACCTCACCGTCGCCGGAAATCTTAAACTCTGCGCCGGGAATGCCGATACCTACCGTTCCGTCCCGGTGATAGAAATTCCGGTTGACCGAAATAACCGGTGAGCATTCCGTCATACCGTAACCATTCAGAATCTCAATACCCCAGCTGCGGAATTCCTTCACATAGAAGGGTTCCAGCTTTGCGCCGCCGCAGATCACATACTGCAGGTTCCGGCCAAAGGGTGTCAGGACGGAATCAAAGAAACGGGAACGCATATCAATACCGGTCTTCAGAAGGCCGTTACTGATTTTCATGGCCTTCTTCAGCTTTTCATCTGCCTTCTTTTTCTTGGCTTCGCGCCAGATCTGCTTATGGAACGCCTCTACAAACAAGGGAACCAGGAACATGGTCTGCGGCTTTTCATCGACAAGTGCCTTGGAAATGGTCCGGAGATTCTTATTGATATAGGTCTCATACCCGTAATTGAATACCATCCAGATACCAACGACAAGACCAAAAGCATGATGGAACGGCAGAACCGCAACCGTTTTTCCCTCCAGCTTGAAGTTCCGGCAGGTACGGTTGATTTCCTCGGTGATATTTCTGTTCGTCAGAACCGCGCCCTTAGCCACACCGGTTGTTCCGGAGGTAAACAGAATGCAGCAGATGGTTTCGGAATCGATCTCGCAATCCACAAAGCGGCGGTCTCCGATACGGATCCGCTCCGCACCTGTTTTTACAGCCTCCTCAAAATCGGACATGAAGAGAACCGGAATACTGCCTGCGAGAGGCTCCAGAAGCTCCTTGCAGTTATCCGCACAAAGGATCATTTCACAGTCTGCTTTTTTGATATTTCTGACAGCCTCAGCCGGCTTCAGATCTTTATCGATGGGAACAGCCGCATTGCCGCCGCTTACGACAGCGCCAAAGGCCAGAAGCCATTTATAGGAATTCTCACCAATCACGGCAATATGCTTTCCGCCGGTGAATCCGTTCATGTAAAGCCATGTACCGAGACTGTTCACCTGATGGAAGTACTCCATGAAAGTGACGCTTACCTTATCCCCGTTATCATCCGGGTAGGAAAAGCATACGTCATCCGGCTTCGTATATGCCTTCTCACGGATCATCTGCTTCATGTTTTCAATGTCCGGCAAGGTATACCAGGCATAATTCTTACTCTTGTTCTTCATGTCATACTCCCTTTCATTCTTAGGTTAAACATCATATCCCGATTTACGACAATTCGTATATGATTATCAGCAGGACAAAACACGCATCATGAATCGATCACGGCATCCTGTCCGTTTTCCTCGATAAACTGCCTGCGGGGTGCAACCTCCGTACCCATCAGCGTATTTGTGATCAGATTCGCACCGGCCACATCCGAAATGGAAACCTGCTTCAGGACACGGTTTTCCGGATCCATGGTGGTTTCAAAGAGCTGGTTCGCATCCATCTCACCGAGACCCTTATACCTCTGAATCGTAAACTTTGCCTTCTGCGTTTTTCTGTATTTTTCCAGTTCATCGTCCGAATACAGATACTTTGCCTTCTTCCCTTCGCCTACGCGGTAAAGCGGCGGGATGGCAATATAGATATGCCCCTCATTGATGAGGTCCGGATAAAACCGATAAAAGAATGTCAGAAGCAGGGTTGCAATATGCGCGCCATCCACATCGGCATCCGTCATGATGATGATCTTGTCATAATTCAGCCGGGAGATATCGAAGTCATTGCCGAAGCCATGCGAAAAGCCGCAGCCAAATGCATTGATCATCGCCTTGATCTCGGCATTTTCCAGAACCTTCGCTACCGGAACCTTCTCCACATTGAGAATCTTGCCGCGAAGAGGCAGAATCGCCTGATATTTCCGGTTTCTGGCTGTTTTGGCACTGCCACCGGCGGAATCACCCTCGACGATGAAGATTTCGCACTTCTCCGATTCGTTACTCTCCTGTCGCACGAGCTTTCCGTTTCCTTCAAAGGAAAACCGGCTCAGATTGATCTTTGTCTTATTCTTTGCCTTTTCCTTGGCTGTCTCCACCGCCTTATCGGCAATTTCCTTCAGCACCTCGTAATTCCGGTCAAAATAAACCGTCAGCTGTTCCCGCAGGATCTGGTCGACCGCATTGGAAACATCCGTATTGGAAAGCTTGGTCTTGGTCTGTCCCTCAAACTGGGGATCCGGATGTCGTACGGAAATAATGGCCTGCATGCCCTGGCGGATATCCGCACCGGAAAGGTTCGCATCCTTCTCCTTGAGAAGACTCAGCTCTTTTCTCGCATAACCGTTGATGATCTTCGCAAATCCCGCCTTAAATGAGGTGACATGCGTTCCGCCGTCCGGGTTAGTAATGTTATTTGTAAAACCGATCACATTCTCATCCCCGTCTTCCGTCATAACGAACACGATATCCGCACCGATACCGCCCTTTTCACCGTGGATTTCCACGATTGGGGAATACTTCGTCAGTCCGTCGGAAATATCCTCCACGAAGGCGGTCAGTCCGCCCGGCTGATGGAAGACTTCTTCCGGATAGCCATCCCGCTTATTCTCAAAAATAATCGTCAGCTCCGGGTTCAGGTAGGCCGTTTCTTTGAGCCTCTGCCGGATGGCACTGGACTTAAATTTTGTCACTTCGAAAATCGTATCGTCCGGGTAGATGGTCACTGTCGTGCCGTTTTTATGCTTGCAGGGTTCCTTTGGCAGAAGGCCGTCCACGAGTTTCGTCGTCGGAAGCCCCTTCGAATAGGAATCCCGGTACACAAAATTGTCCCGGTAGATCTCCACCAGCATCTTTTTGGACAAGGCATTTACGACCGCCGAACCAACACCGTGCAGACCACCGCTGATCTTATAGGCCTGGTTATTGAACTTACCGCCGGAATGGAGAATGGTGAAAACCACACGTTCCGCCGTCACTTTCTCCGTAGCATGCATATCCACGGGGATACCGCGCCCGTCATCGGAAACCGTAGCGCTCCCGTCGGGATTCAGCGTCACCCGGATATTTTTGCAGTACCCGGCCAGATGCTCATCCACCGCATTGTCAATGAGTTCCTGCACCATATGATTGAGGCCTGTCCGCCCTGTATTACCGATATACATACCCGGCCGTGTCCGGACGGGTTCCAGGCCCTTCAGGACCTTAATGGAATCGGATGTATAACTTTCTTTTGCTGCCATATGTATTTAACTCCTTCATGCTGTCTCTCCATCAAGAGAGCATATACTGGAAATTTTTAAATGATACGCGCTAAGATTAAGCCTGTTCCTCCGGGAATTCCAGTTTAATCCTGCTTCCTCTGCCGCCGCGGATTCCCGTGTTGATATCGGCATAAGCCACGCCGCCGATCACGGAATCCTTTCCGCCGGTTTCCATCATACGGATACTGTCACCCTTCTTCAGGGAAATCAGGGTTACGCCGCCGGCACCCTTCCCCTGCTCGGGGATATCCGCCGTACGGATTTTCAGTACATTTCCTGCTTCGGATACGATCACAAGGAACTGCTCAGCCGGAGCCGCAAAGATCAGCGGCTTCTTGCTGGCCTGGGAGGTCTTTCTGGATGTCGGGAAAGCCGAACCGGCCACACGTTTTCCTTTTCCGTCTGCTGCGGCAATGATCATTTCGCCTTCCGCAAGCTGTTTTTCGGTCAGAACCGACAGGACATCCGCATTTTCCTGCATCTGGCAGAATTCGAAGATCTGAATACCCTTGTCGGAAATCCGGAACTTCTTATCCTTCTTCATCTGCTTTTTGATCAGCTCCGCCACCTTCAGCGTGTGCATCTGTCCGTCCGAATCAAAGACAGCCAAGCGATCCAGATTGGTACATTCCACTGCCAGCTTATACGGAATATCTTTATTTTTCTCAAAGATTGGCTTCGGTACTGCCTTCAGGTAGAAGAACCGGTCAAGGAGAACCACATAGTCGACCTCTTCTTCCACTTCCTTCTTTACTTCCACTTCGCCGAGATCACGGATCACGGTCTTCCGCGGAATTGCGTACCGCTTTTTCAGATCCTCGATATCCGCGATCATCTGCTTCTTCATTTCTTTCGCGGAAGAAAGAAGCTTTCTGTATTTTTTCAGAAGCCGCTCCGTCTCCTCAAGTTCCTTCTTCAGCTGATCAATTTCCAGACCGATCAGCTTCTGGAGCCGCATCGCGAGAATGGCATCCGTCTGCTTTTCCGTAAATCGAAGTTCCTTGGCATCTGCCTCGGATCCCTTGAACCGGAAACGGATATTCTCGGTCTTACCGAACATCAGACAATCCTTTGCATCCTTCGTATTCTTCGCACCGCGAAGGATTTCAATGATGAGGTCGATCACATCCACCGCCCGGAGAAGACCGGTTTTGATTTCCTGTTGCTCCTCCTGCTCCGCCATGAGAGCCGTGTATTTTGCGTGGTAAACCTCTTCTTTATACTCGGTGTAGGTCTCAAGGATTCGTTTTAAGCCCATAACCTCGGGCTTTTTGTTGTAGATACAGTTGATGTTGACGCCGTAGGTATCCTCCAGGCCGGCTTTCTTGTACAGGATATTGATAATGTTCCGGATTTCCTCATCCGTCGTGCCCTTCTTTACATCGATGGCCAGGCACTCGCCGTCCTTGTCACCGCGATCGGCGATATCCACAACCTGCGGAAGCTTGCCGGTTCTCGCGAGCTCCGCCACCGTATTCAGAAATTTCTCGGTGGAACCAATCATGGTAAAGGGAATCTCAGTAATACAGATGGATTTTCTTCCTCTTCCGGCATCCCGGATTTCCACCTTTCCGCGCACCCGGAGCTTTCCGAGGCCGGTTCTGTAGATTTCCAGAAGATTATCCTTTGTGGTATTGATGATTCCGCCCGTAGCAAAATCAGGACCTTTGACGATTTCGCAAAGCTCCTCTGTCGTAATGGCAGGGTTTTCCAGATAAGCGATCTCCGCATCACAGACCTCGCCTAAATTGTGCGTGGGGATATTGGTAGCCATACCGACCGCGATACCGGTGGCACCGCCTGTCAGTACATTGGGAATCAGAAACGGAATATGTACCGGTTCCTTTTCCGTTCCGTCAAAGTTCGGTACAAATTCGCAGTATTTGAGATCTTTCATCCCCTCATCGGCAAACTTTGAAATTCTGGCCTCGGTATAACGCATGGCCGCAGCACCGGAACCGGAAAGGTCACCGAAGTTTCCGTGCGGATCCACAAGCGGGATGGGAAGCTTCCAGCTCTGTGCCAGATTGACCAGACCTTCATAGATGGAGGCATCTCCGTGGGGATGATATTTACCCATGGCATCACCGACGATACGCGCACATTTTCTGTGAGGCGCATCCGGCTTTGTCAGGGAAGAAAGTGTGTAGAGAATACGCCGCTGAACAGGCTTCAATCCATCCTTCACATCCGGCAGTGCTCTCTCCGTTATAACGGACATGGCATAATCCACGTAGGATTGTCCCATCTCCTCTTCATAATCAACACTTTTGATTTTTTCCATATTCGTTTCCTTTTATTCTTTTTCAGACCGGTACCCGGATGAAATCAGCCCTAAATCATTTTCGAACGAAAGACTGTCAGACATCCTCCGGCGGTCACAACGTACATTAAAACCTATTCATGCCGCTTTTGTCAACTAAAATATACTAAATCCTGTGCATGTCGTACAGGTGTTATCTACATGTAGTATTCATGTCTACATGTCGTGATTCCGAAGGTTATCATACATGAATATGCAAAGAAGGAAACATCGTTATCCAAATACAATTTTTCCCGGAGCTATGCTTCCTTCTGACCGTACTACGTATAATTCCGGTATAAAGCCATATGGTCATAGATACTCTGCCAAGTGGAATCGCAGTTCACCGTCACGCAGATGTACTTATGTCCGTCCTTTGTTTCGTACCAGCTTACCGCATTAAAACCGATCTTGGGGGAATATCCGGTTTTGGCACCCTTCACCTCACCGCCGGGAAGCTCATTCTCAATGCGGCACATAAAGGCGTTGGCGATCTGAATACCTTCCTCCACCATTTCATCCGGCGGAACGTTAGAATATAGCTGGGCCAATGCATCGGTAACAAACGAATTCTGCATGGCTGCACTCATGATCACCGCCATATCCTTTACCGTGCAGTACTGCGTTTCTTCATGATAGCCCACACAGTTGGTCACATGCGCCGTATCCGAAAGGCCGAGTTCTTCCAGCTTCAGATTCATCCTGCGGACAAATTCCTTCTCACCGCCGCAACAGTAATCGGCCAGACTGAGACAGGCATCCGCACCGGAGCAGACGATCGTCCCGTAGAAAAGATCACGGACAGTCACGGTCTCACCGCGCAGGAAACCGACACAGCTGCAGTCCAAACTGTAAGCATAATCCAGAAGCTCACCTTTGATTTCATACGTATCCGACCAGTCATGGATATAATCCGCTGCCACAAGAACGGTCAGGACCTTGATCATGGATGCCGGATAGATAATATCATCCGCCTCCCGCTGTACAACGATATCGCCGGTATCCGCATCCACAAGGACCAGATTTGTGCTGTAGACAAAGCCGTTGATGGTCAGATCATCCTCCGGTCCGGGGGGATTGCTTGCTGTCGGAAGCGGTGTGAGCTCGAGCGGATTGTAGATCGTAATGATCGGAATTTCCTCTTCCATCGGTTTTTCGCCCTTCATTTCGAGCTCAGCCAGTTCCTGCTTCTGTTTTTCCTCCGCCTCTGCCATGACCGTTTCCGCATCCACAAGCTTCACGGTTTTATCGGTTTCTTTGAGGTCCAATATTTTATAATGCCACGGATCCGCCAGCGGATAGTCTGTTTCTGCCTGAATGATTTCCGGAGATTTTTCCTCAGTGGTCTTTTCTTCTTTCCCGGTATTACCGGATTCGCTGCCTTTTCCGGAACCTTCCTTACCGTCCGCATCCCCCGATGATGCATCTACTTTTCCCGATATCGACTGCGGCTCCTTATAGTCCGTTTCGACAGCTTCTTCCTTCTCTTTTTTCCCTTCAAAATGGTCATATACAAGAAATGCAAAAACGCCCACCGCAGCAAGCATCATGATCCACATGATCACGAGAACGATCACCTTTTTCATGCCCCACCCCTGTTTTTCTCAGTTCATGTCCCGATTCCGACAAATGAAACCGGTAATCTAATTACAGCAACCTAAAATCTATACAATATTTTGGTATGGAAAACAGTTACTTCTACAAAATATACCATTTTACATTATAATCACGGAAATGACATTTGTCTACAACAAAAATTGCGCAGAGACGTTTCGCCCCTGCGCAATTCCGCAGCCTAATGGATTTACGGGAAACAGCCGCATTATCTTAATGCATTAACATTCCGGGTCCATGGCCATTCAATTGATTGTTATTGTGGTTCATATTGTTGTTATTGTTGTTGATGTTCGGGTTTGCGATGTTATTCGGGTTCTGCACCTGCGGCTGGACCGGTGCCGGCGCATGCTGCGGCGCAGGGAACTGGAATCCTTGGGTCTCACTGTTACGGAGCTCCTGGTTCATACTGTTCTGACGCTCACCCCCGACAATTGTGCTATTCCAGAAATCCGTAACATGATAGTTATGGAAACGCCTCTTATGGATATATTTATTAATCCGTAATCTTTCCTTCTGAAGGCTTTCGGGTTTTGCCATAGAAGAAACCGTCAGATTATCATTTCTATGCCTTGATTCGGCCATTTTGATCCTTGCCTGAATGATCTTTTGCGTTGATTGGATCATACCAATCCGCCTGTTCATAGCCTCATCATACAGATTGGTTCTCTGTTTCAGATCGACATATTCGATATATTTTGTGGATGCCTGATCATAATCATTCGGTTTCGGATCGGACCGATATAATCTGTCATACTCCAGATCTACCGCAAATTGACATTTCTCTGCATAAGTCATCAGGGGCATGTGTGTCTGCGCCCTGGTGTTTTCTTCTGCAGCGATTTCAGTTTGGAACCTGCCAAGAAGCGTATGTTCATAATTCATGCGAACATTCTTTTCCTGACCCGCAAGAGCAATCATTGCCTTTGCAAAATCCGATTCACACTTTTGAAGTTTTTGTTCATTCGGATGATTCAGATTATTTTCCGCATCCCTCATATCATACCAGTATTTTAGCTGAATCTGCTGGAAGGCCGGCACCTTATCATAAGCTTTGACAATATCCTTGAAGAAGTTCTTTTCGGCATCATGTTTGATTCCGGCTTCCATTTTGTTGATTTCCTTCACTTCGTTTTTGAAACGAAGCTTTAATTTCAGATTATCCGCATTTGCATACCTTTCTTCGATCAGGTATTCATTCATCAAAAGATCCGGATATCTCTCGTCTTTTGTTTTCTGATCCCAATCCGGCATCTGACCATTGGTAATCTGCTGGATTTCCTCCTGATACTGTTTACGTTTTTCAGCGAGGAGACCTTCTTTTCCCATCGCATGAAGATAGTTCAGATCCGCCGGGGCAAGACCGTCTCTCATAGCCATCTGCATAAGCTCGGGATCCCGTTCCAGCATACCGATCATACGCTGGCCCATCTCGCTGTAATAAAGCAGACACCCTCTATCCTCATCCCAGGAGATACTCTTAGCGAGCAGAACCATTTTATAAATACTGTCCCGAATCAGATTGGACAGTGGTCCCTTATCTCCTCTTTCGTACGCTTCCAGAGCCTCGACGGCAACAGATCTGGCTTCTTTAAAGCCGGGAAGGAGCAGTCTTCCGTCTCCGAGCTGGTCATTCACCAGAAATTCCGGCAGCTTTCTGCCTTCCAGAAGCAGGTATCCCGTCCGGTCACAATCGGGGACATTCGGAAATGCCGCTTTCTGCGCACGGGCCGTAAATGTCGCACCAAAAGCAAGCGCAATAAAGTCCTTTTCGGAAAGCTTATGGATATTGATATTGGAACCGATCGGGTCAAACACATCTTTTACAGCCGGAACGTCACGAAGCACGGAGCGATTTTGCGCATTTTTACCGAAGGCCTGATCAAGCTCCGTATTGGAATCCGTTTTAAAACCAAACACGGCTTCCAGTCGCACCATCTTCGGCTTCAGATACGCGGGGAATTCCATACGGTTCTCAAAGGATACCCTCTGCTGCTTATCCATATCAGCCGCATCCGAAATGAGCTCTCTCCGAAAACTTCCGATGATATCCTTTCTTTCTTCTGCACTCGGAGCATTATTCAGTTTAAACTTCTCCTGCATGACGAGAAGCATTTCATAGGTATCGATCACACTCTTGATCCGTTTTTGTTCAAGAGACTGTTTTTTCGGATCGATTCTCTGATACGGAGCATTTTTGATTTCAAGATATTTTATATTCAGATATGCGGCGCAGCTTTTGATCGCGGCGCTCAAAATCCGAACCATTTTCTGGGAATCCACCGGATTGATATTACCAAGCTGACCATCCCGCGCACCCCTTTTCCATGCAGAATTTGACAGATCGTAGAGTTCATCCAACTTTTCGATCAAACGGCCGTATTCCGGCTTTCGGGAGGAACTGAGTGTGGAAGACTTCTTCAGTTCTCTGTAAAACCGCTTTGATTCCTCCCGAAGACTCTTCAGTCTGGATGCCTCCGGTGACAGATCGATATGCGGTCCCTGAATATCCTGTGCCGGCTGCGCACCGTTCGGCAGAACCTGATCAAAATGCTTTCTGGGATAATCAATATGATAATACCATTTATCATTTGCACGAAGCGCTTTTTCCTGCTCGTCGCTGCGTAGCTCTGCCATATCCTTCAGGTATTTTGCATTCAGCTTTTTGGGAATATAAACCTTATCCGTAAAGGATACACCGGCAAAGGCTAGTTCATCAAAATTCGGATCGATCGGCGCGGTTTCATTTCCGCCCGACATATGAACACGCACACCGATTTTATTCTGCGTTTGCAGTTCCGACTGTGCAATACTGCTGATTCTACCCGGTGGAAGCTGAACCGTTCCGTCCTCCTTCATATGTGCATAATCACTCGGCACACCCAGGAGTGTTTTGTTATCCTCCTTTGACAGCTTAATGTCCGAAATCCAAGTCAGATTGATGGCTTGCATCCTCTTATTTTCCGGAGCCGTTACAAAATAATACTGAACAAAATCACGAATATTCATCTGGTGTGTTGTATCCGGATCTTTTCTCTTTTCTGTTTTACCGTTACTTTTCGGGATTTCCTGCCTGGAATCCTTAAATTGGATTGTATTACCGACTATACCGACAATGGTGATATAATGATTATTCACAAGCATAGCCACGGGAGAATGATCATGCCCGATGGCATGCAAAAGGGTTCTTTTCATCTGGTTCACTGTATTGCTCACATAGGTTGCCGATGAAATTCCTTTTCTCTCATAATCTCTGGAGTAACCCGTGATGGTTCTCTCATTCAGCATGGAATTCGGTGCAAATGCCAGA
>CACYDN010000107.1 GCA_902773185.1 uncultured Lachnospiraceae bacterium
AGAAGAATGCGCAGAATAAGCAGAATAAGCAGGGCGCTCCGAAAGCGGATGCGAACAGCGTGGGCGCAGCCGGTAAGCAGAATGCGAAAAAAGCAAATCCTGCACAGGAGAGGGGCGTAGCGGTAGCGAAGATCACGCCGAAGAAGGTTCCGGCCAGCATGGCAAAGCCCGGCACAGGTCCGGCACGTGCAACACATGCAGCAGGCCCGGCGGGCGCTCCGACAGGCCCGATGGTTCTGACACCGTCAAATCCGTGGTAGGATTATTCTGGAAGGTTGCTTAGATTGATTTTGAAGCCGCAGGAAAACGGTTGAGGTTGCGTTTGAAAATGGATAAGAAAATGATAAAAAGAATAGCCATGTCCGTGGTGGGAACCACCCTCTGCGGCATGAGCGTCGGCTTTTTCAAGCTCACCGCCTTCGGCGTGGATCCGTTCCAGTCCTTTATGGCAGGGCTGAATAAGGTCTGGCCCATCAGCTTCGGCACGCTTTACATCATCGCAAATGCGGCACTGCTCATTTTTGCACTGGTGTTCGACCGGCATTATCTGGGGCTCGCGACCTTTATCAACCTCTTTTTTCTGGGGTATATTGTCCAGTTTACCCACTGGGCGCTTCGGACGATGATCCCGGACCCGAACACCTTTGCCCGGATCGGCTCGCTGGTGTTCGGTGTATGCCTGATCTCGTTTGCCTGTGCGGTGTACATCACATCGGACCTGGGCGTTTCCACCTACGATGCGGTGGCACTCATCATGGCAAATACGTGGAAAATCGGCAAGTTCAAATATATGCGTATTCTAACGGATTTTGTGTGCGTCGGTACGGGGACAGCCCTTTTCTTTCTGGCGGGAGAGAAGGTGAAGAACCTCTTCTCCATCGTGGGCGTGGGTACGATCATCACCGCGTTCTTCATGGGACCGCTCATCACCTTCTTCCAGGAGAAGATTGCGAAGCCGTTTTTGGAGAAGTGAAAAGCGGGCGGTTTCCGAGTATTAGCCCGAACTTGCTAATAATCGAATGAAATAGAATATAAAAATAGAGCATCTCCAATTATAAGACAGATTCTGCTTATAATTGGAGATGTTTAATTTATACAGAACACTTTGTAATCTTCGTGGACGAAGAGAAACTGTTCAAGGACTCATACATTTGATCGATTCTGCTTTCCATCCGGGCAACAAACGCCGCATTTTCACAGACTTTTCACAGCAAAACTCTCGAAAAATATGGAATTGACACGAAATCTATGGTAGAATTAAAGAGTAAAAATGGGGGTAGTCCGCCCATTTCCAAAAACAGCAATTTTCCGGTAATAAGAGAGCAGGTACGGTATGGCAAACGAAGAGCTTAGAAAATCGAATATGCCATCGGATGAACAGGTGTATGTGGATAAGATTTATTATGAGCCACAGAAAGATTGGACTGAAGAGAATTATTACTATCTTCACCGGGTTCTTCATCGGATTCTGTTCTATTACAAAAAACATACAGATGAAATCAGTCATATGGACCTAAATCGAATGACTGAAGAAACAAAAGTGCTAATTTACTGCATAGTCAGGTATTATCACTACGAGTTTTTGTTTGATACTATTCCCGGGGGAGAGGCGTTAGTAGATCTGAAACCACTTGAGCATACACTTGTGCTTGATCAACATCCACTCTCCGAGGATAACGTTTATAAAGTGATGAATGTGATGTATTAGGGACTGTTTCCGAGGTGGTCGATGTGAAGCTTAGTTCTCTCGAAGATTTTGAAAATGCATTTGTATTGCTTGACGAAAAATTGAAAAAAGAAAATCTTCAATTGCGAGTTAGAGCTATTGGTGGATTTGTAATGATGTACTATGGACTTAGAGGAAATGGTTATACCATAGATGTTGATTCACTGACAGATGACTACGATGTCCGGATACAAACGCTTATCAAGGAAGTAGGAAAAGAACTTTCTCTGGATGAGGAGTGGTTAAACACAGATTGTGCAACACTGGAAGGCTTTTTGGATGGGTTGGCTAGTGAAATAGAATGGCAGGATACAAGGTATGCGTTTTCCAACATAGACATCAAGATAGCTGATATAAAAGGAATGATACGTTCGAAGGCAAAGGCAATTCATGATGGTGGATTGGTTCCAAGATCGACGGATAAGAAAGACCTCCTGCGTTTGTTAGAAGAAGTTCATATAGGAGATTTAGAAGAACTGGATCAAAATGTTGAATATGCATTTATAAGAGATGAATATGCAAGATGCTATGATTTTCTTGCAAAGGAGAATTCCTGGAAATAAGAGAGCAGGTACGGTATGGCAAACGAAGAGCTTAGAAAATCGAATATGACGGATGTAAGCTCCCCGGCAGAGGAAGGCATGCTCGAAGAGTCTACTTTCCGCGGCGAAGGCATGACCTACCTTGCGGATGACCCTACGCTGGACGCAGAGGAAGAGGAGACAAAGCGCCGCATCGTCATCACCCCGCGGATGATCAAGCTGGGCACAGCTCTCGTGTTTTCTTTGATTATCCTGATCTTCGCGACAATCGCGTGGTTTACCATGAACCGGGAGTCAGGGACGAATGGGATGAGTATTAAGAGCCAGGGCAGGGACTTTGATTTGATTACTCTGAACAGTGATGCGACAGTAAATAAAAACGGTGCATATTATAATCCTTATCATACTGCAATTCGTGAGAATGATAGTGAAGGATATGAAATCTGGCTTGTCGATAGCAGTTCAAATGTTGGTAATTATACCAGTACAGGAGATGTGGATGAAACGCTTGGAATCGAGCCGGGAAGCAGCGGAATCATAAAGTTTTATATCAGGCCCTATGAAGATGTGACTGTCAGATTTTCTTTACAGACAATTGGTTATATGTCACAGACCACAACAGAGGGAGGACAGCAAACGGTTACCATGACAGAGCTGTCGTCAGAAGCGGGTAGGCCGGCCTGCTTTCTGAATGGTCACATCCTGCTGTTTGAAGGTAAAGACACCACAACGGGATATTACAACGGCTTAATTCCTACAGGCAGTGATGGTAAAAGAGTATTTACCAGAGAGTTTGAGCTTAATGGCAGTTATGATGCTGACATTAACGATGACGGTAATAACGATGCCTATGAAGTCGATATTTACTGGATATGGCCGGAGACATTGGATACATTGGTTTATTATTCCAGTTCCGTAGCAACCCTGATCTGTGACAGGAACGCGACGGTTCCGGCGGGAGAAGAAAACGACTACACCAAGGTCGTCAATAATATCTGTACATATCCACAGTATTACCTGAAAGGGTATTCTCCGAGTACGACCTATACGGAGCAGATGGTTGCAGGTAGAAATGCAATGTATAACGATGCCGATCAGGATATCGGTATGAACATTGAATATGTTCTGCTTAGATTAGATGCTGTGGGAAGTTCGGGAGAATAGAGAACAATTCATTGCACGAGTAAACATCAAATAGATGTGATCGGATCAAATTGGAAGAAACAGAGAAAGGAGGAGAGCAAATCATGAAAGAAAAGAAAAGCCTGCGAAAAAAATTCAATGGCTTATCTAAATCCAAGAAAATTCAAGCTGTCATTGCTGCGGCGCTTTCGCTCTTCCTCTTGATTGCCGTTTCTACCTTTGCCTGGTTTTCCCTTAATTCGAAGCTTGAAACGTTGACAAAGATTAAGGCACCTACGACGCTTGATATCAAATCGGGACATGCAT
>CACYDN010000108.1 GCA_902773185.1 uncultured Lachnospiraceae bacterium
AGGGAGGATTTAATCCCCCTACTCGATGATGCGGGCTCGTCAAACAGGATACCACATAAATGTGTATCCTGATGACTCGCCTTCGCAAATAAAAAAGCCTGAAGAATGATGCACTCTTCAGGCTTTACATTTTAATACTATGATTCGATACGTTTCATATACCGGATCATGCCGGGGCCAAGCGTATCGGTCGGGCGCGGTATAAATCCATGTTTGATATAAAACGGTTCCCGCCCTTTCGCGCACATGAGGCAGAACATCATTTCCTCTCCGTCTGCCAACAGACTCTTTACGTACTTCGTCAGAAGCTTGATCAGCATACTGCCAATCCCTCGGTGATGATATTCGGGAAGTACGATCAGGTCCTGGATATAACAGACGACTGCACCGTCTCCGACGATCCGGCCCATGCCGACCAGCTTATCGCCGTCATAGGCAAATATGCGGTAGATTGCATTTTCCATAGCAAGCTCTGCCTGCCGCTCGGTAAGGGGTTTCCAGCCCACTGCCTCCCGCAGGGAAAGATATTCGGCTACTGATATTCTGTCTTCACTAAACTTGATCATATACGGTTCCTTCATTAACAACCTGAATTCGAATAATATCTCAAATTCAATCCGGTCTACAGTCGAACAGAGACACCTCTGCTCCGGAGATATTCCTTCACTTCGCGAATTTCGAGTTCTTTAAAATGAAACAGGGATGCTGCAAGCGCTGCATCCGCGCCGCCTTCCGTCACGGCATCGTAAAAATGCTCCTTTGTACCGGCCCCGCCGGACGCGATTACCGGAATCTTCACATTCTCGGAGATAATCTTTGTCAGCTCCACATCATATCCGGCTTTTGTTCCGTCGCAGTCCATACTGGTCAGGAGGATTTCTCCGGCCCCTCTTTTCTCTCCTTCGATGGCCCATTCCACTGCATCTATGCCGCAATCCAGTCTGCCGCCATGCTTATAGATGGTCCAGCCATCTCCACTTGCGCGTCTTCTGGCATCAATGGCAAGTACCACGCACTGGCTTCCGAATTTATCCGCAGCCTCCGAAAGAAGCTCCGGTCTGTCAATTGCTGCGGAATTAACGGATATCTTATCCGCACCTTCCCGAAGGATGAGACGAAAGTCCTCAACGGTCCGGATACCGCCACCTACCGTAAATGGAATAAAAACCGTCTCCGCCACTCTGCGGACCATGTTTTGTACAATATTCCTTCTGTCGCTGGAGGCTGTAATATCCAGAAAAACGAGTTCATCCGCACCCGCGGCATCATAAGCCTTTCCGCATTCCACCGGATCACCGGCATCTATCAGATTTACAAAATTGATTCCCTTGACAACTCTGCCGTCCTTGACGTCCAGACAGGGAATGATTCTTTTTGTATGCATGATTCCTCCCCTTTCTAAACAGCAAGAAAATTCTGCAGAATCTTTAGTCCCGCCGCAGAGCTTTTTTCCGGATGGAACTGACAGGCAAAAACATTCTCCCGCTCAACCGCTGCATGATACGGAATACCATACTCAGCAGAAGCCGCTACATCCGAAGGATTCTCGCAGGTGAGATAATAAGAATGCACAAAATAGACATATGCTCCATCCACGCCACGGAGCAGGCGGGAATCCTTTGTTACATGGATATCGTTCCAGCCGATCTGCGGAACGGTAAGACCCTTCATTTCCGGAAAACGCCTGATCTTCCCGGGCAGAATTCCAAGACCTTTTACCCCCGGGCTCTCTTCACTTTCATCAAAAAGAACCTGGAGACCCAGGCAGATTCCCAGAAACGGCTTTCCCGATGCTGCAAATTTTTTGATGACGGGTTCCAGACCGGCTCCCCGGATTTTATCCATGGCATCGCCGAAATTTCCAACGCCCGGCAGGATTGCACGATCCGCACGCCGGATTTTTTCCGCATCGTTGGTAAGAACCACATCCTCACCCAAATACTGCAATGCCTTCTCCACACTCTTAATGTTCCCGGCATCATAATCGATTATAATAGTCATATTGTTTATACCCAAATTTCAAAACATTCACATCCTTCTCCATTTCGCAAGCAAGCTTGCTCAATGTTGCGGGCTCGTCAAACAGGATACCACATAAACGTGTATCCTGATGACTCGCCTTCGCACATAAAACAAAGAACGGGCACTGCCAAAGCAGTACCCCATCTTCGCATTTCGGCAGATTACATATCGTTCTGATTATTCAGAATCTCAAAGGAACCTGTCTCTGATCCGTTGATCACGTAGTAAACACGATCCTCCTCCGGCTTCAGATAAAGTTCAACTGACTTGAAATCAGCAGCCTTATTACCGGCATCGGTCCAGATTTTCTTTGCGGTTTCCACAAGACTGGATTCGCTGACCTGCTCACCATAAAACTCAACGTATACTTCTGTTTTCATCCTACTTTTCCTCCTATGAAAAATGTGTTTACTCTTTCTATTGTAAAGTACACCTCATCTACCCTAAGAGAGAGGCAAATGAATATGTATACCAAATAGACAGTTTAATCGGAAACTATGCCATTGTCAATGCGCATCTAACTCAAAATAGAACGTAACGCCGTTTTCCGTATTATAAACTCCGTATTTTTGCCGATGTTTCTTCATTATGGCAGCTACGATGGAAAGACCGATACCGCTTCCGCCGTATTCTCTCGTTCTGGCCGGATCGGCCTTGTAGAACTTGATGAACAGTTTATCAATGTCTTTCTCTGCAATGGGATTTCCTTCATTAAAGACATTGACACGGATCGTATCCTCTTTCCTGTCGATCCAAACACGGATCAAGCCTTCTTCCCGAACATAATGGATCGCATTGGTAAGGAGATTCGTGATCACCTGCTCAAGCATGAATTTATCACCCCAGGCATAGACCTGACCATCTGTGGTAAATTCAAGATTCGCTCTTCTCTGCGACAGCAGAATATCGGAAGCCTTGATCACTTCACTGAGAAGGGCTGTCAAATCAAAGCGGGTTACCTTGATCTCTCCCTGACCGCTTTCCAGCTCGTTCAGATTAAGGAGCTTTTTCACGAGCGTATTCATCTTGGTTGCTTCATCCACGATCACATCGCAGTAATACTGCATGCTCTCCGGATCATCTGTCACGCCGTCCCTGAGGCCTTCCGAATACCCCTGAATCAGGGCAATCGGTGTTTTCAGCTCATGACTGACATGCGATATGAATTCCGAACGCATTTCCTCGATCTGTTCCTTTTCCTTCAGCGTAGCCTGCATGTTCAGGTTAGCCGTTTTGAGTTCGGTAATGGCTTTTTCGAGTTTTTCCGAAAGCGCATTCATGGCCGTGCCGAGGTCACCGATCTCGTCCTGGGAATGAACATCCACACGCGTATCAAACTGCAGATTTGCCATCTTCTTTGCCGACCGTGACATCGCCACAATGGGGCGCGTGAAAAAACCGGTGACAAAGATAACGGCGATTGCCTCTACCGAAAGAAGCGAGATCATGATGATGGTAAAAAGCCCGGTCAGGTACTTGAAGTTTTCCTGCATACCCTGAACACGGTCACGGATGATGATGTAAAACCCATTATCCAACACACCGATCAGATCGATGGAATCCTCATTCCGGATCATATTTCCGCTTTCCGCGTAGATTCGCCGGTCGGATAGCGTATTCTTTTGAATGGTAAAATGGTTACGGTTCGATCTGATTTCTTCAAAATCAGTATTTTCGATCAGCGCTGTGAGTCCGCGTTTGCTTCGGTTGGTCACCGTTACTGTGGTATACATCTCCTGATCAACGGGGTTCATAATATAAACCTCGGAGTTATCCGGATTTTCCACATATTCCGTGAACATCTGAAGCATATAATCTTCACCGAGCGTATCATTACTGAAAAGCTCATTACACGAAGAATAGGTTCTGGCCAGATTATCCTTGATACGATTCTCATAGAACCTGCTCATCACGCGCCTGGCGATCACAATAGCCAGTAAATTGGTCAGTACTGTGGTCAGGATTACGATGATGGCCAGCTTGAAGCGTACCGATCGGAATATGCTGCGTGGTTCCCTTTCTCCGGTCTGTTTCATTCCGTAACCTCAAATTTATAGCCCAGCGCCCAAATGGTAACAATATACTTGCCTTTTTCGCCAAGCTTGGATCTCAGTTTTTTTACATGGGTATCGATTGTCCGGGCATCCCCGAAATAATCATAATTCCAGACTGCATTCAGGATTTTTTCGCGTGACAAAGCCTGCCCCGCATTCTCCATAAAATACTGCAGAAGCTCAAATTCTTTGAAGGAAAGCTCAATCGGCTCACCATCCACTTCAACGATATGCGCACCGTTATCCAGCCGGATTCCGCCGGCTTCCAGGATACCCTGTTCCTTTTCCGTCTGACTCCGGCGAAGAACGGCCTCAACCCTGGCAACAAGGATTTTGGGAGAAAATGGTTTGGTGATATATTCATCCACACCGATTTCAAAGCCCCGAAGCTCATCCTTTTCCTCGGATTTTGCAGTCAGCATAATGATCGGTACCTGGCTCACGGCACGAATTGCTTCGCTCACCTGGTAACCGTCCATCTTCGGCATCATCACGTCCATGACAATAAGAGCTATATCCGTATTTTCCGTGAATATTCCGTAAGCCTCTTCGCCATCGCCGGCTTCGATCACTTCGTAACCATGCTTGTTCAGAAAATCCCGAACCAGCTTGCGCATTCTCGGCTCATCGTCCACTACAAGGATTTTTCTTCCCATGACATTCGTCCTTTATTCGTAATCATCCACACTTTATGTCTGTAACAGTCGGAACAAACTTACTTTGTTGTCGGTTCTTCGGAAGCTGTCTCTGTACTCGCTTCTGCATCTCCGTCTGTAGCCGGATCAAAGGATCCGTTCATGATAATGCCGTAGGTCCGGCAATATGCCGTCAGCTTTTCTTTATACTGCTTCAGGTTTTCGGAAGCCGACTTCATCTTGTCCTCTGCTGTACTGAGATAAGACGCATCGGTATCCCGGATTGCTGCGATCACCTGGTTTACGGCATCTCTTTCATTAGTTGCCATCTGTACCAGATAGGAACGAAGCTCCTGAACCTCAGCGCTTGTGAGTTCAAGCTTGGAAAGCTCATCAATATAGGACTCAAAGCCTGTCACTGCATCATTCTGCAGCGTCTCCAGCCACTTCTCCGCTGTAAGTGAAGAGCCTTCCTTGAAATAGGAATCGTAAACCTCAATTGCCTTATCCCTCTTTCCCTGAATTGCGGGCAGAGTCTCATTTACAAATTTGGTTATCTCTTCTTTAACTGCTGCATTTTCCTTGGAATCCGGTTCTGCCGCGTTCTTCTTTTTTCCGCATCCGGCAAAGCATGCCAGAACGGTTACGAGGAGCAGCAGGCTAACTAACCGTCTTTTCATTCTTCCATCCTCCGATCATTTTGTTTCATTTTGTTTCATATACTTTCGATAAAGATCCGGCCGTCTCTCCTTTGTGGCAAGAAGAGCCTGTTCCCGGCGCCAGGCATCCACCTTTTTATGGTCGCCCGAAAGCAGTACCGGCGGAACACGCATTCCGCGAAACTCTTCCGGTCTGGTATATTGCGGATACTCCAAAAGGCCGTCGGAAAAGGATTCCGTAAAGGCGCTTTCATAGCTTCCGAGAACACCCGGGACAAAACGGGATATGGCATCCATCATCATCACGGCAGCGATCTCGCCGCCGGTCAGAATAAAATCCCCGATCGATACTTCAACGGGACGGATGTATTCGATTGCACGTTCATCGATTCCTTCATAGTGTCCACAAAGAAAAACCACATTTTCATTGTGCGATAACGCCCTTGCCATGGAGCCGTCAAACTGCCGTCCCCTTGGCGACATATAGAGCACGCGGCAGGATTCGCTGCCGATTCCCTTCCTCAGGTCATCATAGCAACGTACCACAGGTTCCGCCGCCATCAACATACCACTTCCGCCACCATAGATATAATCATCCACACGTCTGTTTTTATCCAGCGTATAATCGCGGATATCAATTGCATCCAGCGTCAGGATTTTCTTTTTCAGCGCCCTTCCCGTAATGCTTTCCGACATCCATGCAGTGATCATCTCCGGAAATAGGGTCATAACATGAAAATGCATACCGTTTCCTTTACATGCCCGGAATCAGCCGGACGATCATTTTTTTCTCTGTGAGATCGACATCCTTCACAAATTCACCGATGGCAGGCACCAGATGTTCTCCGCCGGTTTCTTTGTTCCGGATTACCAAAACCGGATCACGGCCGGTCAGATAGGTATCCTCCACAATGCCGAGAGGCGTTCCCTCTTCGTCCATGACTGTCATACCGATCGTATCTGCCAGAAAATATTCATCCTCCGCAGGCTGCTTTGCCTGTTCGCGCAGGATATAAAGCTCTTTCCCGCGGAATTTTTCAGCTTCATTTCTGTCGGGAATCCGGTCAAGACCGAGAACCGCCATACCCTTCACAATCTTCACGCTGGTAACGGCAGTTTCCTGAAGTCCATCCTTCTCCTTGATATAGAGATGGTCCAACTGATGAAACCATTCGATATCGTCCATGTGGGAATATACACGAACCTCTCCCTTTATTCCTTGAGGGGCCGTAATGGTTCCGATGTGAAAATAGCCTTCCATTCTGTCATTACCCCGCTAAGCACGGAAAGCCGTGGAAGTCCACGGCATCCCAAAAAAACTACTTAATATCAACGATCACTCTCTTATCGGTCTTTGTTGCGGCCGCTTTCACAACGGTGCGGATAGCTTTGGCGATCCTTCCGCCCTTACCGATTACCTTGCCCATGTCTTCAGGTGCGACAGCAAGCTCCAGACGAATGGTATCTTCGTCTGTTTCTTCTGTGACAACCACCTGATCCGGCTGATCTACAAGAGATTTCGCAATTAGTGTAATCAGCTCTTTCATTCAACTATCCTCCGGGCCTTATTTCTCCACGCCTGCCTGCTTCAGAAGTCTTGCAACAGTCTCTGTCGGCTGTGCGCCGTTCTGGATCCACTTCTTAGCTGCTTCCGCATCAACCTGGAACAGACTGGGCTCCTGGTTGGGATCATAAGTACCGATCTGATCGATAACTGCACCATCTCTGGGTGAACGGGAATCCGCAACAACTACGCGGTATACCGGATGCTTCTTGTAACCAAGTCTCTTTAATCTGATCTTTACTGCCATTTTAAGGTTCCTCCTACCTTGTATAAAATAATATATTTTTATCTATTCCGGTCATCTGATCAATGAATCATGTCCCGAATAGATATATCTCACGTAATAATGTGTCAGAAGGGAAATTATCGATTAAAACCCGAAGGGATTCCGGAAGAATCCTTTTTTCTTACCCTTCATCATACCGGACATCTTCTTCATCATCTTCTTCGATTCTTCAAACTGTTTCACGAATCGATTCACTTCGGAGATGTCCACACCGGCTCCCTTTGCGATCCGCTGCTTCCGGCTGATGTTCATGAGCTCCGGATGGGATCTTTCCTCCGGTGTCATGGACAGGATGATGGCCTTCGGACGCTCTGCGGCTTTTTCATCGATTTCCACGTCCTTCATTTTGCTTCCCATGCCGAGCATATCGATGATACTGCTCATGCCGCCCAGCTGCTTCATCTGATCGAGCTGTTCCAGGAAGTCATTATAATCAAATTTGGCTTTCATGGCTTTTTCTGCCATTTCCGCCGCTTTTTCATCATCGATTGCCTGCTGCGCCTTTTCAATGAGTGTCTCAACATCACCCATACCAAGGATTCGGCTGGTCATACGGTCCGGATAAAAGGGTTCCAGATCGGTCAGCTTCTCGCCCATTCCGGCATACATGATTGGCTTTCCGGTTACCGCCCGGATGGAAAGTGCGGCACCGCCACGGGTATCGCCATCCAGCTTTGTCAGGATAACACCGTCAATTCCGATTTTCTCCTGGAAGGTTGTGGCTACGTTAACCGCATCCTGACCTGTCATGGAATCGACCGTGAGGAGCGAATAATGCACATTGACAGCATCCTTGATTTCCTGCAGCTCTGCCATCATGCCTTCATCGATATGCAGACGACCTGCGGTATCGATAAAGATCATATTGATGCCGTTCTTTTCCGCATGGCTGATTGCTGCTTTCACGATATCAACGGGCTTATGATCCGTTCCCATCGTAAATACGGGAACGCCTACCTTATCTCCGTTGGTCTGCAGCTGCTGGATTGCGGCCGGACGATAGATATCGCAGGCTACCAGCATCGGCTTCTTGCCCTTGGATTTCCACTGGGATGCCAGCTTCGCTACCGTAGTTGTTTTACCTGCACCCTGGAGACCGCACATCATGAGGATTGTCAGCTTTCCGTCCGGTTCGGGTTTAATCTCCGTAATCTCGGAACCGAGAAGCTTTACCATCTCATCCCGGACGATTTTGATGACCATCTGACCGGGATTCAGGCCCTTCATGACATCCTCACCGACTGCCTGTTCGGAAACGGTGTTCACGAAATTCTTTACGACTTTAAAGTTTACGTCCGCTTCGAGAAGCGCACGCTTTACCTCTTTCATGGCCTCTTTGACATCAGCCTCGGTAAGGGCGCCCTTGCCACGGAGCTTTTTGAAGACGTTTTGAAGTTTATCGCCAAGGCTTTCAAATGCCATATGAAATCCTCCGTTTTCCATTTGATGTGGCTCGGCGTTTGAAACAGACCGTTTCAGACTCTGCTCGCGCACTTGCACGGTTCCCTAGGGGTACTAAGCTCTCACTTCGCCAAAAGGCTCGTGAATCGCTAAGTGCCCAGACCGTGCACGGTCTGAAACCGGCCTGTTTCAACCGCCTTCGCCAGTATACATTTCACAGTATGAAAACTATAATCAAACAATTTATATCTTGGTATAATTCTATACACTGTCCAAATAATTCAACAGATGCTAATCATAATTGAAGTATAATCCAAAAGATAAAGCCGGTTAAACAAGCAATTCCTGAATGGATACCGTTCTATCCTTTAACTCTTGCAAGCGCTCACGGAGGATTTCATGTGTTGTTCCTTCTGTGATGCCTTCAGTGCGAAGTAGTTCGGTGAGGGTGTCGATTTCGTGGGACAGGGCACGGAAGCTTTCGCGGGCCGCGAGGAAGCGTTCCACTAGGCCGAGTTTCTTTTCGTAGTCCTCCAGAAGTTTTTCCGAACGATGCAGAAGGTCATAGACTGCCTGTCGGCTGATCTTCAGTTCGCCGGCGATTTCCGAATAGGAAAGATCCTGAAATACAGAGGATTCAAATACGGTCTTCTGGTGTTCTGTCAGTAGTTCACCGTAGAAATCATATAATAATGTTTTCCGAACGATCGGATCCATTCGATGCACCCTCCGGTTCATAATCCAACAGAGTGCATTTTAACAGATTCGCCCTTTGCTGTCAAGTATTTTCACTTGACAAGGATGAATCTGTAATTTCACGAGAGTATACAATAGATCTGGGACGGCCAATACAGTATTGTATTCACCGTCCCATCCGTCATCTTTTAATCGATTGATTCCGCAAATGTCTGTATGCGGTTTATGCAGTCATCGTAGGACATACTGCCGTCATTGAGTCCCATTAAAACATCGATCCAATCCGTAATGCATGCCACAGAATCAAACACACGAACGCCAACGTTCTGCGTGGTTGCTTCATTGTCAAGCGCTTTGGGAAGCTGCACATAGTTTTTATAATAAAGTGTCTTCTCATCATCCGAAAGAACAAAAGCGCCGCAGGGAATCCGGACATTGATCTGATTAATCACCTGATACATATCATAGATACCAACCGAATCCACCTGGTCTGTCAGGGTGATTACGATAGAAAGGGTACGGCACGGATCATTTTCATTATCCGGCAGAAAGCTGTAAACGCCGTATGCATCATAGCCGTTTTCGCCCAGATCCGCATAATCCATGCCGATTACGGTTCCCGCAAGAGCGACCAGATCCTTCAGATCCTCCGGCGCATCCTCCTTCACCATCCCGATCTGGAAAAAATCCGACTGGGAATTTTCCCCATCCTCCATATTGGCAATTCTCTCAAGAATATAGTCTGTACTAAAACCTTCCATTTGTATTTTCCTCCTCAATAATCAATATTCAGCATTATCTAACCCAAATCATTACCGGTCATTATTTCATGATCATCTGCTTTTCGGCTTTGACGACTTTTTGTTTCATTTTGGGTATGATCATTTCTTTCGCTTCTTCCAGGTTCGCCGGTGCCTTGGTACGGACACCCTCTGACTGCATAACCTGCTTATACAGCGCCCGTTTCATGGCCTGTTTATCTGTCTGACCTGTAAAGACCAGATCCTCCGGCTTCTGCGACATATACAGTTTCACCTGCTCCGGTGTCAGGAGGTTTTCCGCATCAACCGGCCCGTCCGGATTCTTCAGGAACATATGACGATAAGCTTCCATCACATTTTCGTGATCCTGGCTGTCACAGAAACTGTAGATTGTCAGATTTCCTTTTTCTACAGCAATATTGGTACGGATTCGGTCCTTAATCTTATCACTTGTTCTGTCTTCCACATAATCATCCAGAACCTTCCGTCCGCTTTCTCCGTCACCGAAGCGTTGTTTTTTATCTTCCAGGATTCTTCGTCTCTCTTCAACCTTCTTGTCGATGAATTTCTTATGTTCCTCTTTGGCCGCTCTACCGGAAGGCTTTTTCTTTTTCTCTTTCTTTTCAGCCAACGATTTTTCATATTCTTCCGTTTTTACCGTGCTGTCAAGGGATTTTTGGGAGGTCCTCTTTCTTGTATAATAATCCAGAGCATATTTTATTCCAAAGCCTGCTCCGGCGACTACCCCCCCTGCAATGGTCAGCGGCAAAGCTACGATTCCCACAAGACCCAGCGTGGTAAACCCGACTGCCGCAGCGGCAAAACTACCCTCAGCCAAATAGCCCTTCGCCTTATTCGCATTCCGTTTCTTGGAAACCTTGGCCATATCATTGATTCTTCGGCTGTCCAGATCCATTGCTTGGGCACTGCCATCCTGATTCTTCCTGTTCTTTACCTGAACATCCTCCGCTTTCTTCTTCCGGGTCCAGGATACCAGTGACATGATGCCATCCTTGACACAGGTATAAGCCGATGAAATAGCAGTACCGATTGAAAATCCTCTTGAAACCTTTTCCAGCTTCTCACCGGCACTCATTAACCCTGCAATACCGCTGCCCAGGGAATACCCCTTATCTACAAGGCCCTTAATGGTAAGGGTAAGTTCAGACGCAAAAACTGCCTTTTCCTTTTTGATCTTTTCAATCGTCTTATCATCCATTTTTCTGGCGTAACGCAGATGACATGTAAATTCCAAAAATGAACCGAACGGTTTTTCATCCTTCATGCTGTCGATATTTTCATAGATCCGGCTGTACTTAGAGCATTTGACAAGCCGCTGGATCTTTACGCCCTGATCCTGAAGCTTTTTATAGTTTTTGTGGGAGCGGTCATTCACGTATTTATCGAGACAATCCAAATACTTATCCCGTTCTTTGCCGAAAGCTTTTAATGCAGCATTTACCTGTTTAATCTCATTCAGGTTTTCTGTCGGTTTTTTGATTTCGACATAACGTTTTTTCGATTTTTCTTCTTCCTCGTTCTTTTGTCCCCCGACGCTTTTATTCAGTCTTATTTCAAGTTCCAGCTCTCCATAATGCTTTTTGAGCAGACTCTGCCTTTCCTCACTTTTTTTCAAGGCACGTTCCAGACGTGACCAGTAGAAGAAATCTCCGGTTGCTTTCTTATATAGATTATATGGATTTGCCTTTGACCGGGTCAGTTTGTCTTTAAT
>CACYDN010000109.1 GCA_902773185.1 uncultured Lachnospiraceae bacterium
AACAGCACGGCATATGAATATGATGTTCTGGGAGAATGCACCGCTATCATCTATCCAAACGGCCTCCGGATGGAACGTATTTATGATCTTTGTGGTAATGTTACGAAAGAAAGCATCGTCACCTCTGACAAGCAGCGGTATGAATACACCTACACATATGATGAAATGGGACTCTGCACCAGAAGTGTAGATGAGTCAGGCAGGGTCACAAGTTATACATATGATGATGCCGGTCAGTTGACAAAAGTGGAAGATGAATTCGGAAACTATGTGATAACAACCTATGACTGCATGGGAAGAGTGATGAACGAAACGGACAGCACCGGAAGTGTAGCGGAGTATGAGTATGACCGGATGGGAAATCTTATCCACAGCACTTACACAGCCGCATCCGGGAATGCGTCAAATAATGCAAAGGAGTATTCCTACACCTATGATCAGCTTGGCAGGCTTCTTACGGTGACCGATCCGAAGAAGAGTGCTACAAGCCAGACTTTTGATGTCTTGGGACAGGTGACACGTGTTACGGATGCAAACGGTGGCACTACTGAATACACTTATGATTATTCCGGCAATATCATCTCCGAAACGAATGCGATTGGTGTTACCAAAACCTATGAATATGACCCCTTTGATAACCTCATCAAATCCACTAACGGAAGAGGCGATGTAACAACCTATCAATATGATCTTTGCGGCAGATTAGCTTCCTTTACCGATGATGTGGGAACGGTCACATTTGAGTATGATGATAATGGAAATGTCATAAAAATAAGTGAAAGAAAGAAAAAGCTTGATTCGGAAGGAAATGACATCACAGAAACGTCTGAAGAAAAAACAATCACCCGCAAATACGACAACATGAACCGGGTAATAGAAATAACCGATGTTAACGGTAAAACTATCAAGTATAGCTACGATGAACTCGGAAACATTTTGACCATAGAATATCCGGGCGGTGAGATTGTCCGTTATACCTACAATCCGGACAGCTCCCTGGAAAGCTTCGTTGACGGAGCCGGCAGGACGACCGGCTATACGTACGACCGCCAGAGTAGAAAGGAAAAAGTAACAAGACCGGATGGTTCGGTAGAAACCACCACGTACAATGCGCAGAGCCAAGTTGCGACCGTCATTGACTGTGCAGCTGACGGAACGCTCTTACAGAAATATGAATATACCTACGACGGATGGGGGAATATCACATCCATCAAAGAAGCGGTTAAACCGGATTATGAGATTATTCATACCCCGGAAGCTTTTGGTGTGGGTGCGGAAGTAAGTGATGGGACAGAAAATGAAGACACAGAAACAACCGTCATCTCCAGCATGGAGTACAATGAGACTAATCAGCTGATTAAGTTCAACGGCAAAACCATAGAATATGATGCAGACGGAAACATGACTTACGGTCCGCTTTCCGGTGAAATGACGGCTTTCACCTATGACTGCCGGAACCGCCTGATCAGCGCAGGTGGAGAGACTTACACATATGATGCGGAAAATGTTCTGGTTTCTGTAGAATCAGAAGATTATGTTGAAACGTATTTAACAGACAGAGTCTATCCTCTCAGCCAGACGCTTGTTATAGAAAGAACACCTAAACCGAAGGACAGCGCTTTAAACGAAAATCAAAACAATAAATCTATAATCACGACCTGCTACTATGGAGAAGGTCTGGTTTATGATGTCACAGTAGAAACGTCAGAAATAGAGAATTCTCCAACCCAAAACAATTCTGCGTCTGACTCAACAAATCAGACGTCTGTAAATTCAAATGCCTCTGGTCAGCCGGAACTCCGGATTTATCACTTTGACCATCTCGGCAGTACCCGTTATCTGACAGATGGAAACAGCAATATCACTCTGTACTTCGATTATGGCATCTACGGTGAATTCCTTGGTTGCCACAATGCGGACTACTCAGAGTGTGATTTTTCAATGCTTGAAAATCCTGTCCGTTTCCTCTATAACGGCGAGCTTGGCGTTTTTACGAATGATAATAGTCTTCTCTACATGCGCCAGCGCTTCTATAATCCTGAAATCAAAAGGTTCATCAATCAGGATGTCCTCACAGGAACAATTGCAAATAGTCTTAGTCTGAACCGCTATTGCTATGTCGAAGGCAATCCCATTAGCTTCACCGATCCCTTCGGGTTAAGCAAACTGCGAGACACTCTCAGAGGAATCAGCAATACTTATAACATCATAAAAAATTCCATCACACACATGAGCGTGCATACAATGCTGGATCTTCTGGGGGTTATTCCCGGCATTGGCTCGCTGTTTGATCTATCCAATGCAGCTCTATACGCATTGGAGGGTAAACGAAAGGAAGCGCTGGAAAGCCTTGTATTTGCCATTCCGACAACTGATCTTGTCGGTGCAGGAGAGAAGGTTGCAAAGTTCTTTGGCAAGGATGGTAAAAAGCTTACCACAATAGCGAAGATCATTAAGATCAGCGGTACATCTGTTGCGGTTTACAAAGCCGCAGACAGAACGGGGCAGGGAATTGCCTCACTAATCGATGACTATGCCGCTGCAGGAAGAAAAGTCGACCTTCAGTTCTGGCTCCGTGCATTTGGCGCAAGCGTCGGTGCTGTGCAAACAACAGCATACGGAAGAACGCTGGGGAAAGATTTACTTCAATACACTAATGCTGAAGAAAAACTGCAGGAAGTTTGGGCGTTTGCAAAAGCTAAAATCAAGGCGTTTCATAAGAATAACAAAGGAAATGTACGATTAGATGTGTTAATTGGTAAGGGTGGAAGTTCTTCTGGTAAAGTTTGGGATTATTCAAAGCAGTTTAATGGAGAATTATCTAATTTCAATGATGGATACAATATATATAA
>CACYDN010000110.1 GCA_902773185.1 uncultured Lachnospiraceae bacterium
AAGGCCGGTGACCAGTACCTCAGGGATGCCTGCCGCGTCATCTGTACAACCTTCAAAAGGAGCCCTGTATTCCGTGTGGGCGGCGATGAATTTGCTGTTCTTTCTCAGGGGGATGATTATGAACGAATCGAAGAGCTCATTGCGCAAATGGATGCGCATAATGAAGATGCCATTCGAAACGGCGGAATTGTGATCGCCCGGGGCATGGCGAGATACGACCATGAAGAAAAGGTGGCTCCGGTGTATGAACAGGCGGACCGGAGAATGTACGAGAATAAGAGTAACCTGAAAGCTAGAAAAAATAAATAAGGGTAGAAGAGTATGTATTATTCTGCGATAGGTGTGCTTGCCGTTCTGATACTCGTCATCGTGAACTGGGATATTCTGTATGGGTTCCGGATTTCCTATGATAAACCGGCCTGGAACGTGTACAGGCGTTTCCTGTTCGTTGTTCTGGCTTACTATATTACGGATATCCTTTGGGGAATCCTCGAGAGTCAGAAGCTGGCAACGGCACTCTTTGTTGATACAACTGTATATTTTGTGGCTATGGCGGTTGGCATATCCTTCTGGGCAGAGTATACCGTCGCGTATTTGGAAGCAAAAACGTCCTTTGGCCGGTTACTTGTATATGCCGGGCGTGTGATTTGCGGACTGATCACCATTGTCACGGTTATCAATATCTTTACCCCGGTTCTTTTCAAGGTGGATGAAGAATGTGTATACACGGCCCTTCCGACCCGGTATATATTTTTGGTGTGCCAGATTCTGATGCTTCTGACAATCTCTTTATATGCACTTTCTTTGAAGTTTCGGACAGACGGTCCCGGCGGAAACCGCAACCGTTACCGGATTCTGGCAGCTTTCGGCCTGATCATGGCACTTTGCCTATTTGCACAGCTCTGGTTTCCATATCTGCCGCTTTATTCCATTGCTTATATGCTGGGAACCAGCCTGCTCCATTCCTTTGTGGCCAGTGATGAGAAGGAAGAACATAATAGGAAACAGAAAGAAGCGGAAAAAAACAGCGAACTCAAAAACAGGTTTGCCTCCCTGCTGAATAATGTGCCGGGCATGACATTTACAAAGGATGCCAAAACCGGCGTATACCTTGCCTGCAATCAGGAATTTGCCGATTACGCGCATAAGGATACCCCGGAGGGGGTTGTTGGCTGTAACGATTTTCAGCTTTTTGATGCGGAGACGGCTGCGCATATTCTGGAAGATGATAAAACAGCACTATCTCTTACGAAACCTTACATTTTCTACGAGGAGAGTTTGGATGCGGCCGGAAATCCGAGACAGCTTCAGACGACAAAATTGAAATATACGGATACGATGGGGCGGCTCTGCGTCCTGGGCATGTGCCAGGATGTGACGGATCTGACGCGTATTCAGCATGAACATGCCATGACGAAGGAGGCATATGAGAGTGCCGTCAGTTCGAGTCTCATGTATAACAATATTGCCCGGACGCTGGCACGCGATTACATTAATATGTATTACGTCAATGGAAATACGGAGGAATACATTGAGTATCGCGTGAGTGAAGAGGAGAAAACGCTTTCCGAAGTCCGGCGCGGCTGGCATTTCTTCAGTGACTGTAAAAATGAACTGGCTGAGGCTGTTTTCCCGGAAGACCGGGATGCATTCTTACGGGCGATGAAGCGAAAAAATCTGATGAAAGCGCTTGGCCGGAACGATACCTTTGTCATGACATACCGGGTTTCGGATGCGTCCGGACCGGTCTATGTCAATATGAAAATCTCCCGGATGAGTGATGACGATGAGAACCCCTATATCATCATGGGCATTACCAATGTCGATGCGGAGATGCGGGAGACGATGGCCAAGAATGAAGCGCTTACAAAGGCACTGAGTTCTGCGGAGCAGGCAAATCTGGATAGGGCGGCCTTTCTTTCGAGTATGAGTCATGATATTCGGTCACCGATCAATGCAATCATCGGCCTGGAAACCCTTGCTCTGAAGAATGAGCAAATGGACGGGAAGACGCGCAATTATTTGGAGAAGATCGGAGACAGTGCAAGGAAGCTTTTACATGTGGTCGATCATATTCATAAGATAAACCAGGGGGATTCCGGGGAAGTACCGGAGGAGGAAACCGGTGTTCCGGAGAATTTGGAGACACATTCCCCCAATCGCTATCATGTAAATGAAATCAACCCGGATGCATTAAATATCCTGGTTGTGGATGATGATCCGATTGAAGCGGAGTATGCCAAAACCGTGCTGGAAGAAGTGGGGTTAAAGGCGGATTGCTGTACGGGCGGTCTGGAAGCTCTGCATAAAATAGAAGCGCATCACGTAAGACGCGAACCCTATAACCTTGTGCTTATGGATTGGAATATGCCGGGTATGAGCGGTGGGGAAACTGCCGCTGAGATTCGAAAACTGTATTCGGATGAGTGTACGATCGTTGCGCTGACGGCATACAACTGGAAAGACATTGCTGTAGAAGCAAATTGTGTTGGTGTGGATTCGTTCCTGTCAAAACCGCTGTTTGCCTCTAATATCATAGAAAAACTGAAAGAAATCGCCGTGCGGAGCAATATGGCAGTCTTCAAGGAGAAGAAGCGGGCCAAGCTTTCCGGACGCCGGATTCTCCTGGCAGAGGATGTGGATATCAATGCGGAAATCATGACGGATTCTCTGGAAATAGAAGGAATCAAGGTCGACCATGCGGAAAATGGGAAGGATGCTGTTACTCTGTTTGAGAAGAGTACGGCAGGTATTTATGCGGCCATCCTGATGGATGTCCGTATGCCTGAAATGGATGGCCTCGAGGCAACAAAGATCATCCGGGCCATGGACAGGGAGGATGCTAAGAAAATCCCGATTGTTGCCCTCACAGGAAATGCCTTTGATGAGGATGCTGTGTTTTCCATGCAGGCGGGGATGAATGCGCATCTCACAAAGCCGGTTGATATGGATCAGCTTCTCCGTATCCTGGGCGAACTGGTGTACGAAGCGGAAAGCTAAATAATGCATTCCCGGTGAAACGCTGTACGAGGCTAAGCAGAAATGCATCATGAAAAGAAGAAAAAAGGCACTTGATGAAGCCCTCGGCGTATGCTATAATTACAAACTGGTTTCTTGTATAAAGCGAGAAAAGAATAAAAGAATAAAGAAAGACGTTCTACTGGGAGGGTGCGGTGTTTCCGAACGGAAAAAGCCCATGTCCCGGCCGGAACAAAGGAGGAATTCAGAATGAGCGTTGCAGTAGAGAAATTGGAAGGCAATATGGCGAAACTTACCATCACCGTGCCCGCAGAGGCATTTCAGGCAGAGATGGTAAAGGCATACAATAAGAACAAGAACCGTTTCCAGGTACCGGGCTTCCGCAAGGGTAAGGTTCCCATGCAGATGATCGAGAAAATGTACGGACCGGCCGTATTCTATGAGGATGCAGCCAATGAGCTGATCAACTCTACTTATCCCGATGAAGCAGACAGCAGCGAGCTGGACATCGTTTCCCGTCCGGAAATCGAAGTACAGCAGATTGAAAAGGGCAAGGAATTCATCTACACAGCAAAGGTAGCTGTGAAGCCGCCTGTAAAGCTTGGCGATTACAAGAATATCGAGATTGACAAGATTGATGTTCTCGTGACCGAGGCTGATGTAGATGCTGAAATTGAGCAGAAGAGAAAAGACAACTCCCGCAAGGTAGATGTAACAGACCGTGCAGCAAAGCTGGATGATGAAGCTATCATCGATTTCGAAGGCTTCGTAGACGGTGAAGCTTTTGATGGCGGCAAGGGAAGTGACTATTCGCTTGTACTTGGCTCCCACAGCTTTATCGATACCTTTGAAGATCAGATTGTTGGAAAGTCTGTTGGCGATTCCTTCGACGTAAATGTTACCTTCCCGGAGAACTATCAGGCATCGGAACTGGCAGGAAAGCCGGCTGTGTTCAAGGTTACTCTGAAGGCTCTCAAAGAGCTTCAGCTGCCTGAGGTAGATGATGAATTTGTTTCCGAGATTTCCGATTTTGAGACAGTTGCGGATTATCGCGAGGATGTTCTGAAGAAGCTGACAGAGACAAAGAAGAATAAGGCTGACAAAGAGAAAGAAAATAAGGCTATTGAAAAGCTGATCGAGACCTCTGAGGTTGAGATCCCCGCACCGATGCTCAGATATCAGCAGGAGCAGATGTTTGATGACATGGCTATGCGGATGCAGTATCAGGGCCTGAAGATGGAACAGTATCTGGAAATCACCAAGCAGTCCAAGGAAGATATTCTGGATCAGTTTAAAGATCAGGCGCAGAAGAGAATCCTGTCCAGCCTGATTGTTGAGGCTGTTGCCGATGCAGAAGGCTTCGATGCTACGCAGGATGAGGTAGATATGGAACTTCGCAAGATGGCTGACCAGTATCAGATTGAGATCGAGAAGTTCAAAGAAATGATCGGTGAGAAGGAACAGGAATCTGTTAAGAACGAAGTTCGTATGCAGAAGGCAATCGAATTCCTGCGGAACAATGTGAAGGAGGTATAATCTCTATGGCACTTGTCCCTACAGTCATTGAGACTACCAACCGCGGCGAGAGAGCGTATGATATTTACTCCCGCCTGCTGAAGGAGCGGATCATTTTCCTCGGTGACGAGGTAAATGATGTAACGGCAAGCCTTGTGGTTGCGCAGCTCCTTTTCCTGGAGTCTGAGGATTCCAAGAAGGACATTAATTTCTATATCAACAGCCCCGGTGGTTCTGTAACGGCCGGTATGGCAATTTATGACACGATGAATTACATCAAGTGTGATGTGTCCACCATCTGTGTGGGAATGGCAGCTTCCATGGGTGCATTCCTCCTGTCCGGTGGAACAAAGGGCAAGCGTTACGCACTTCCCAACGCAGAAATCATGATCCATCAGCCGCTCGGCGGCATGCAGGGTCAGGCGACCGATATGGAGATCGCTGCGGAGCACATTAAGCGCACCAAGAATAAGCTGGTTTCCATCATGGCAGCGAACTGCGGAAAATCCTTCGATGAGGTTCTTGCAGACTGCGAAAGAGATAATTGGAAGACAGCGGAGGAAGCGCTGGAATATGGTCTGATCGACCATGTGATCAAAGCAAGAGAAGATTAATACGATGCAAGAATAACTGGACTGTATTACCGGTCCAGTTATTTTGCAAGATATCTGTTCAAAGTTTTTGTTATGCTTTGTATTTGCATGACTGTGACTTGAACGAAATTGAATAATAAAAACGGAGTCATATTATGTCAGAACGTGATGAATTAAAACGGGTGCGTTGCTCCTTCTGCAACAAGACCCAGGAGCAGGTGAGAAAACTGATCGCCGGCCCGGATGTCTATATCTGCGATGAATGCGTAAGCCTTTGCGGTGAAATCATCCAGGATGCCCTTCGCGATTTTTCCGATGATACAACCTTCAAGCTGCCGAAGCCGAAGGAAATCAAGGCATTTTTGGACGATTATGTGATCGGCCAGGAGGAAGCGAAGAAAATCCTTTCCGTTGCGGTTTACAATCACTACAAACGTGTGGCTGCGGCTGAGGAAAGCGATATCACCCTGCAGAAGTCCAATATCATGGTCATTGGTCCGACCGGTTCCGGTAAGACCTATCTGGCCCAGACCCTTGCAAAGATGCTCAATGTTCCCTTTGCGATTGCGGATGCAACAACGCTGACAGAGGCCGGTTACGTTGGTGAGGATGTGGAAAATATCCTGCTGAAGCTGATCCAGGCGGCGGATTACGATGTGGAACGAGCAGAGCGCGGTATTGTATATATCGATGAGATTGATAAGATTTCCAAGAAGTCCGAGAATGTATCCATCACCAGAGATGTTTCCGGTGAGGGCGTTCAGCAGGCACTTCTGAAGATCATTGAAGGAACCATTGCCTCTGTTCCGCCACAGGGCGGCCGGAAGCATCCGAATCAGGAGTTTATCCAGATCGATACCTCCAATATTCTCTTTATCTGCGGTGGTGCCTTCGATGGTCTCGATAAGGTTATCGAGCGCAGAATCGGCAAGAAATCCATCGGTTTCAATGCGGATATCCAGGAAGAAACCCTGACGCAGGATATGAAGATCCTGAAGCAGGTGGAAACGCAGGACCTTGTGAAATACGGTATCATTCCCGAGTTTGTGGGACGTGTACCGGTTGTTGTAACCCTTGACCAGCTGGATGAGGAAGCCCTTGTACGGATTCTGACACAGCCCAAGGATGCAATCGTAAAACAGTACCAGACACTGCTCCGGTATGATGATGTGGACCTCATGTTTGAAGAGGATGCTCTCACCGAGATCGCCCATCAGGCAATGGAAAAGGGTACGGGCGCGAGAGGACTTCGGTCCATCATCGAAAAAACGCTGCTGGATGTGATGTATGAGCTTCCTTCCGAGGAAATGATCAACCAGTGTACCATCACAAAGGATTCCGTAGCGAGCGGTGAACGGCCTATGCTCGGCTATGAAAAACGGCAGAAGAAAAAGACGCACCGTTCAGTGCAGGTAGACGGAGATATTGCATGATCATTAAGAATTCCGAACTCACCACTGTGTGCGGCATCACCAGCCATCTTCCGGCTCAAAATGGGCCGGAGATCGCTTTTGCCGGACGCTCCAATGTAGGGAAATCTTCCCTGATCAACGGCCTTCTTCAACGAAGAAATTTGGCCAGAACCTCATCCAAACCCGGAAAAACAGCTACTATCAATTTTTATCTGGTCAACCAGGCTTTCTTTTTCGTGGATCTGCCCGGCTACGGCTATGCGGCACGCCCTGCGAAGGAGCGTGAGGCCTGGGGGAAGATGATCAACCGCTATCTGACAAATCGGGAGAATCTTCGCGCAATCATTCTTATTGTGGATATGCGGATCGGTCCGACGAAGGACGACCTTTCCATGCTGGAATGGATCCGGAAGGCGGGAGTGCATCCCATTATCGTCTGCTCCAAGCTGGATAAGTTGAAGCGGAGCGAGGTTCAAAAGCAGACAAAAAAAATCCGCATGGACTGCGGACTTTCCGAAGAGGAAAAACTATTTCCTTTTTCGGCCGTGACAAAGGCCGGCCGGGAGGATATCCTGAATGAAATCGAATCCCTGATCGGATGAAATCCGTAGGATTTCAATGGATCAGGGGGGCCCGCTCCGGGAAGGAATATCAGGTATTATCCTCCTCATTATCATCATCTTCCCAGAGTTCCTGTATCATATACTCATAAAACGCTTTACTTTTATCCCTCCACCTGTCGCAGATCGACAGCGCCATGCTGCGGGAGGGCACGGTCATTTTCAGATCGACCAGTGTTTCGTGGCGGTCCTTAATAAAACATTCTACAGTAAAATCACCGGTCTCGTTGCCGTAATAATCGGCGTAGACTTCATTTTCATTTTTCAGATTGATCTTTTCCTGCTGGAAATATTCCAGAATTTCCTGTTTAATCGGCTTTGAAATTGTGTTTTCAAAATAATAGAGGGCTTCTTCACCGCTGTCGGTGATGGTATAATGGTGCATGTCCCGGATCGTGTTCACCGAAACGAAGCCTTTGTCAATGAGTTCACTCAGGGATTCGTGGATATTGAACAGGTTCGTGTAGCCATGATCCATCAGGAAACTCGTAATCTGGGTATTGGTAAGGGTGTATTCGTTCACCCGGTCCAGCATATATAAAATGATCAGTTTGTAAAGAAACAGCGCGTCCATATTTGCTCTCCGTATCGATATTCCGTCAGTTTTTCTGTAAAAACAGAATACTGCATTTCCGGGGAAAATTCAAGATTGTGCTCGCAAATCTGTTCAGGACATCGCTTGAAATAGTAGATTATGATGTAGATAGTATCGTATGAAAGAAAGAGGCTCAGGAATGGATTATGGAAAAATGAAGCTCACGGAGCTTCGGGAAATTGCTAAAGAAAAAGGGCTTAGAAATATCTCTGCCATGAAGAAAGGGGAACTGGCCGAATTCCTGACGCAGGTGGATATGATGCAGAAGAAGAGTGCGCCCCAGCCGGAAGCTGAGGCTTCTTCTCCTGCTCCGGCGTCTGCGGAAAAGCAGGAAAAGAAAAGGTCATTGCCCGGAAGAAAAAGAGGAAGTAATTCCGATGCCGGGGCAGAAAAGAAGCCTTTGGATAAAACGGAAGAAAAGGCTGCTGAAAACAGCACTTCTGCGGATGAATCGGAAGAAAGGGTTTCCGAAAACAGGACTTCTGCCGGAGAGCAGTTCGTTGTTCGTCTGAATACGGCTGAAAAAGATGCGGAGAAGGCGGAAGAGAAGGTGGCTGAGAGGAGACCGGAGTATGCTTCTTCTGCTGTGCCGGCGCAGGTCTCTGCTGCAGAGGAAAAGCCGCGTGAGGCGGATCGCTCGGAGAGCAATGAAACGGCCGGCGGTATTCTGGAGGTGCTCCAGGATGGTTACGGTTTCCTTCGGAGCGATAATTACATGCCCGGCGATAAGGATATTTATATTTCTCCGGCACAGATCCGAAAATTCGGCCTGAAGACCGGTGATATTGTGGTGGGTCCCATCCGGAAGAAAACGAGCCAGAACGAAAAGTTCAGCGCGCTTCTTTATATTGATTCCGTGAACGGCCTTTCGCCGGATATCGTAGCGAAGCGTGGAAATTTTGAGGATATGACGCCCATCTTCCCGGACAGCCGTCTGTCTCTGGACTATGATCTGGCACCGATATCCCTTCGAATCGTGGATCTCTTTTCGCCTATCGGAAAAGGACAGAGAGGTATGATCGTATCTCCTCCGAAGGCCGGTAAAACAACGCTTTTGAAACAGATTGCCAAGCGGATCAGCGTAGCATACCCGGACATGAACCTGATCGTTCTTTTGATCGATGAACGTCCGGAGGAGGTTACGGATATCAAAGAATCCATCGAAGGTCCGAATGCGGAAGTAATCTATTCCACCTTCGATGAGCTGCCGGAGCATCATAAGCGTGTCTCTGAAATGGTAATTGAGCGTGCAAAACGTCTGGTGGAATGCGGCAAGGATGTGGTGATTCTGATCGACAGCATCACACGACTTTCGAGAGCATATAACCTGACAGTTGCGCCGAGCGGAAGGACGCTTTCCGGCGGACTGGATCCGGCAGCACTTCATATGCCGAAGAAATTCTTCGGTGCGGCCCGGAATATGCGGGAGGGCGGGAGCCTGACCATTCTGGCCACGGCTCTGATCGATACCGGCAGCCGTATGGATGATGTGGTATTTGAGGAATTTAAAGGAACCGGAAACATGGAACTGGTGCTTGACCGCAACCTGTCCGAGAAACGTGTGTTCCCGGCAATCGATATCGCAAAGTCCGGAACGCGCCGCGATGACCTCCTTCTGACAAAGGAAGAAATCGCAGTCCTGGATCTGATCCATGCCAAATTCCGCGGCGCGCGGCCCGAGGAAGTCACGGAAGATATCATCCGCCTCCTCAGCCGCACAAGGAATAACAAAGAGTTCCTCGACTACGCCGTCAAAGTCTTCGCCCGTAAGAATTAATATGGTTCATCCCAAAACCGTATTTCCGCCATTTTCTAATATATGTTTGTGACGTTATTTTAAATCGTGAATAGATGAAACAAAAAAACGTCACAATACATATAGTTGTAAAAAAGACGAAAATATGGTACAATGCCTTGAAGGTCTGTGTACACTCACATTCCTTCCCTTAACAGGAAGCACCTTTTCCTAATTTGTCGAAAAGAAGGGATACGCAATTGGTTTTTAACAAGTACAGTGTCATGAAAAAGCAGCGGAGGCTGGTTTCCACCTCGCAGCGACTCGAACGACGGGCACTCATCGCACTCTTTAAGCTGGTGCTGGTGAGCTTTGTGCTCGTTGTTGTTGTGCTTTGCGGCGCCGGGTTTGGCATGATCAAGGGCATCCTGGACGATTCACCGGATGTATCCACAATCAACATCAAACCGAAGGGCTTCCAGTCACAGATTCTGGATAAAAACGGAAATCTGGAAATGGAACTTTCTATGGCCAACTACAACAGAATCTATGTATACTATGAAGATATTCCGGAGCAGCTGGCCAACGCCTTTGTTGCAATCGAGGATGAGCGTTTCTGGCAGCATAACGGAATTGATATCAAAGGTATTTTCCGTGCGATCGTGACCGATTTCCGGTCCAGGAACTTTGAAGAGGGTGCATCAACCATCACCCAGCAGCTGATCAAAAACCAGGTGTATAACGTTGGTATGGATGAGGACAGCCGTCTGGATCAGATTGAGCGAAAGATTCAGGAACAGTTCCTCGCCATCGAGTTGGAAAAGGTATATTCCAAAGAAACCATCCTTGAGTATTATCTGAATACGATTTATCTTGGACATGGTGTCAACGGCGTGGAGGCTGCGGCCAACCGGTATTTTGACAAATCCGTCGGGGATCTGACGCTTCCCGAAATGGCAGTTATCGCGGCCATCACCGAGAATCCGTATCATCTCGATCCAATCTATTTCCCGGAGGATAATAAGATCCGGCGGGATTATATCCTGAAGCGGATGCTCAAACAAGAATACATCACCAAGGCGGAATATGAAAAAGCCCTGAAGGATGATACCTACTCCCGCATTCAGGATCAGGAAGAAGAACGTGAGGAAAACGAAGCGCCCACGACCTATTATGAGGATGCAATTCTGGATCAGCTTCAGGAAGACTTTATGGAGCTCTACGACATGGATGCCGCAGAGGCCATGAAGGAAATCCGGACGGGTGGATACAAAATCTACTCTGTACAGGATACGACCATCCAGAAAATCTGTGATGATGTGATCAATAATGAAGATTATTATCCCGACCATACTTCCGTAGGTCTGCAATATAAGCTGACGCTTCTTTCACCGGACGGCCAGACGAAGCTGGAGTACGATACCAATACCATGATGTCTTACTACCGGCGGGTCAATGACGATCCGAGCTATTCCAATATCTTTGAGAGTGAGTCGGCGGCCCGGTCGGCAGCGGATGCTTATAAAGAAAGAATGATGAATGAGAACCACGCAACCTTCGTGTACGAGGAACTTTCCACGTCACTTCAGCCGCAGGCTTCCTTCAGCGTGATCGATCAGAGAACAGGCTATGTTCAGGCAGTTACCGGCGGACGCGGAAAGAAGACGGTAGACCGTGCCTTCAACCGTGCGACGGATGCGCGGCGGCAGCCGGGTTCCTGCTTCAAGGTTGTGGCAGCCTTCCTGCCTTATGTGGATTCCATGGGTTCTCTGGCATCCTGCTTTGAGGATGCGCCCTACAGCTACGAGGACGGAACGCCGATCAAGAACTGGTACGGCGGCTATCGTGGATGGGCTACGGTTCGGGACGGTATCCGTGATTCTATGAATATCGTTGCGGTGAAGGCCATCACGGCAGTTACACCGGAAAAGGCCTTCGATTATCTGCTCGATGAGGGCTTCACCTCTGTGACGGCAAAATATGTTGATTCCAACGGAAACATCTTTTCCGATATTCAGCAGGCAACAGCACTCGGCGGTCTGACCTTCGGTGTTACGAATCTTGAGATTACAGCGGCTTATGCCGGCATTGCCAACGGCGGTGTCTATATCAGGCCCGTATTCTATTCCAAGGTTGTGGATCATGACGGCAACGTGGTGATCGATTATACGGATCCGACAAGCCGGAGCCACCGCATGTGCAAGGAAACAACTGCATATATGCTGGTGGATGCCATGAAGGATGTTATTAAATCCGGTACCGGTACACCCTGTCAGCTTACCTGCGGTATGACGGCGGCCGGAAAGACCGGTACGACGACAAATGAAAATGATATCTGGTTCTGTGGCATGACTCCCTATTACACGGGCTCCATCTGGATGGGCGGTGACGCGGAGATGCGCGTTTCCACTGCAATCCATAAGGATATGTGGCGGGATGTCATGGACGGAATTTGTGAAGCGAAACACCTTGATACATCGGCAGACTGGGAGGCACCGGAAAACCTGACAAGGGTTACTCTTTGTAAGGAGAGTGGGCTTCTGCCTTCGGAGTCCTGCCTCACGGTAACGGATTATTGTGATCCGGATAATGTGCCGGAACGCTATTGTGAAGGAAACCACAAGGATACGGTTAAAGTTTGTACAGAGTCTCACATGGTTGCGACGGAGAAATGTCCGCACACGAAATCCTATCGGTATTCACTCGATTCAAACGGTAAGCTGGAAATCGATAATTTCGATCAGCCTTACGGACAGGACTTCCTGAGTCACTATTGTACGCTGCATCCGGATGAATCAATGCATATGATCGAAACATCCGCAAGTGATGGCGGAAGCATTACATCCAGTGTGCAGTGTAAGGATGGAGATACGGTGACAATCTTTATTTCACCGAGCCCCGGTTATCAGATTGCAAGTGTCAGTGTGGATGGTAACGACTATGGTTCCATTACGAACTTTGCTTTCTATAATGTTGATTGTAACCATACGGTTTCTGCCGTATTTACTCCAACGGATGCGCCTCCGACACCGGAGCAGCCGCAGCAACCGGAAGAAACACCGCAGCAACCGGAAGAAACACCGCAGCCCACACCGCCTGATGAAGGTGGCGGGGAAGGAGAATAAACAGACAGCAAAAGAAGGAGAAGGATTATGCTGGAAATCAGAAAGGAAGCGGAGGGAGAGAAGATTGTTCTCTACCTGGATGGAAGACTCGATGTAAATGCTGCACGGGATAACGAAGCCATGTTTATCGAATCCGCAGCTGAGACCATGGATCTGGTGATCGATTGTGAAAATCTCACCTATATTTCCAGTGCGGGTCTTCGGGATTTTATCCACATGCAGAAGGATATGGATGCAAAGAAGGGCAGTCTGGTGATCAAAAACGTATCCCAGGAGGTTATGGAAATCTTTTCCACCACAGGCTTTGTTTCCATTATGCACTTTGAGTAACCGTAGGCAGATGAAAAGAGAAACCAATGTTTCATCGTGGCGATAACGGTTGAAACAGATTGTTTCTTTTTGTGTTAATCAGGGAGAGTAATTGAGATTATGATCACGATTTCTGTAGATGATCAGGTAAATGTAGCGGAGGAGATTGCTCGCATCATGAAGGAAATTGATCCCGACGGGATTCATGAATCCTTTTCCGATGTAAAAAAGGCACTTTCCACCATCAAACTCCGGCAACCGGATGTGGCCTGGCTGGATATTGAAATGCCCGGTATGTCCGGACTGGAAATGGCTATGGAAGTCAAGAAGGCCTCGCCGGCAACGAATATCATTTTTGTTACCGGCCATGAGGAATTTGCTTATCAGTCTTTCCAGCTGCATGCCAGCGGTTTTATTTTGAAACCGGCAACAAAGGAAGCACTTGCGCGGGAACTGCAGAATCTTCGTACGCCTGTACAGAAGAGAATGACAGGTCTTATTCGTATCCAATGCTTTGGCAACTTTGAAGTGTTTGATAAGGATGACCAGCCGATCAACTTTAAGCGGAGCAGAAGCAAAGAGGTTCTGGCCTATATGGTTGACCGTCGGGGGGCCATGTGTACCTCCGGTGAGCTTTGCGGCATTCTGTTTGAAGACCGGGAAGACGCTAATGCGCTGAAAAAACAGCTGCGCGTATTTATGTCAAGCCTTCGGGATGACCTGAAGAAGCATAATGCGGAGAGTGCGCTGGTGAAGGGGTGGAATGCCTACGGTATTGACTGCTCCGCTGTTGACTGCGATTATTACGATTACCTGAAGGGGGAAAGCTATGCAGTAAACTCCTTCCTCGGTGAATATATGCTCCAGTATCCCTGGGCCGATATGACCCTGGGTGAGCTTCTGGAGAAACCTGATGCTTTATAATAATAAGGAAAAGAGAGTACATCTTGATCACAAAACTTGATTTTAAAGCGCTCCGGCTTTTACCTTATTTCACGGCGGCTGTTCTTCTGATTACCGCATTGGCGGCGCTCCTGCTTTCTATCGTTGCGCCGATGATCTCTGTATTCGGTAACGAAACAGCCTATAAGGTCATGACGGAAACCGTCGCCGGATTCTATTTTGTCAAATACATAGCGGTCATTCTGCTTTTTCTTCTATTGTATGGGCTTTCCGCTCCGGAAGGTGCAACAGGAAAGCTTCGACCGGCCTGGCTCTGCTGCGTATTCTTTCTGGCGGGAGAGCTTGTGATGCAGGTGGCGGCATGGTTTGTTTCCCTAAAGGGTGACAAGTTCTATGTGACATTTATAGAAGGTATTTTTAAAAGCCTTCCGGATTATCTTCTGATGTTGGCTGTTCTGTTCATGCTGACCTGCTTTGCTTCTATGAGCCATATCATGAAAAGAGAAAGGGAAGAACGGTTTTTTCTTCGGATCCGGATCGTTTGGGCAATCTGTTTTGGTTTTATTACCTTATTCTACAGCTTATTGATTATTGTCTGCCGATATCTGCGGGAGGAATATGATCTGATCAAAACGGGTTTTCCCTACTGGACAAAGGGGGTTGCCCTTGGACTTGAGGCCGCACTTGTGGCTGCGCTCGTCGGATTTGTTCCCGTAGCCATTCAGATATTGAACCGGTTACGGAACGGCTGTTATGAGTATTATCTCTATATGTATAATAAAGGGAAATAATAAATACCGGATTATTCCCGAAATCGACTACGAATATATACAAAACGTCCAAAATGTATAAAAAATATTTCGTCAAATGCACGAAATGTGATACGGAATTCGGATGATATTTGGCTATTTTTCATCTATCAACAGTAATACAATGAAATAGTTGGCGCATTATAACTGGCAGGAGGCAGGACGCAAATGTCCGAGGTTTACGGCAATAGAGAGATCATCATCAATATCACAAATATGATTCTGGTCTTTCTTTCCGTGATTCTTGCACTTACGATACTCAGTGTGGCCGTTCGCCTGAAGCTGAAGACCAGGAGAATGGGCTGGTTCATCGCAGCACTTGCACTCGTGATGGGCGGACTGATGGCTCAGGTTTCCGCGGAAACCATGTTCTCCGGTAACGGTCTGCAGAAGAGCGATACCTACGTCGCCAGAGCGTTGCTGTTTTACTCGCTTGTGGCACCGTTATTCGGTCTGTACTTTATTGAGACTGAGCGAGAGGAAGGGCAGAAGTGGGATGGCTTTTTCTGGACCAGTATGCAGGGACTGATTTCCTTACTGATGGCGATTCTTGTCATTTTTACGCACAAAAGCTATTTCATTTTCCTGGCTTTTCTGGTACAGTATGTGATTGTGGATGTTATGCTCCTCATATCCTCAAAGGATATCCGGAACAGTACCGGCTTCTTTGTCGGTGCATGCTTCCCGATTGCCGCGGCCCTTCTGGGCATGGCTACGGGCCGGGCGGATGCCATGGGCTTCGGCCTTGTGATGATGCTTATGATCGTCTTCTTCGGTTATCAGATGGATACGGAGCAGACGCTCATGAATAAACAGGTGGAACTCACCGAAAACAAGATGAAGGTCATGATGGATCAGATCCATCCGCACTTCATTTACAATTCGCTCCAGCAGATTGCGCTTCTCGGAGATGAGTCTCCGGAGAAGGTAAAGCCGGCAATTCTGAATTTTTCGGCTTATCTTCGGCAGAATCTGGAAAGCCTTACCAATACGGGGATGATTCCCTTCCTGGAAGAGGTGGAGCATGCCGATGTGTTTATCCGTCTGGCAGAAGTTCTTCCCTCGCGGCAGTTCTATGTGGAAAAGAACTTTGAAGTGACCGATTTCCAGATTCCGGCACTGACCCTGCAGCCTCTCGTGGAAAATGCAATCAAATACGGCATTGGGATGAGCGAAAAGGGCGACAGGATCCGTCTGGAGACGAGGAAAGAGGGCGGATACATAGTGATCCGTGTGATCGATGACGGGCATGGCAAGATAACAGAGCTTCCCACACAGAAAAAGCACAAGAGTGTGGGGACGGCAAATGTGCGTACACGGCTTCGCGTGCTTTGTAACGGGACACTCGAAATCAACAAGCTGGAAGTCGGAACAGAGTCGGTAATCAAAATTCCGGATCTCGCCGGGTAAAATAATTAAGTTTTTTGGTTGACATAACCTGAAAAAATAAAAAAATTTTTCAAAATTGTCTATTTTTACCCGAAAATAACAAAAAATAACAAAGAGCAACACGAATTTGTTGCGCTTTTGTTACCCTTTTTGTGTTACATTCTATTTAGAAATAAACGTAAACCCTATTTTTTCAAGGAGGAGAGAAACATGAAGACAAAAATGATGAAAATGGCAAAGTGGCTGGGGACCGGCAGCAAGAAGAAGAAAATCGCGCTGAAGACCCTTGCAGTACTCTTTGTAGCTACCGCAGCTGCACTGGCGTACAATGGCGTAACCTACGCTGCAAACTTTAAGAATGTTGTTCAGCCCGTAGTTGACCTGATCAGTGCACTGGTAAATCCGCTGCTCATGATCGTTGGTGCAGGTGGTGTAATCTTCTGCATCATGCTCGGTGTTAAGTATGCAACTGCTGAAGAACCACAGGAAAGAGAAAAGAGAAAGCAGTCTCTGAAAACCGCTATTATCGGTTACCTCTTAATCTTTATTCTTGTTGTTGTTCTGAAGCTTTCTATCGGACCTCTTACAGAGTGGATGGAGAGCAACACAGTAGCAACAAATGCAAAGCCGACAACATCACAGACATCCAATCCGTAATTTGGAGTGCAGAATCGTAAAAAAGGAGATACAAGACATCTCCTTTTTGCGGTTTATTGAAAAGGACTGATCGACATGAAAAAGAAAAGCTTAGTCAAAAACAGAATAATCAGCAGATGTAGAAAGAGAACCCTGAAAAAAGGTGTAGCGGTTCTTTCCGTGGCGGCTGTCCTTGCTTCAACTGTGATTGTGCCGGGACCTGTCGGGACAGTTCTTGCGGATGATGATGACGGAGTCTCAGAGGCAGAGGAAGTTGAAGAGGTCGAACAGGATATTCTGGCGGATGCCAACGGCCGTATTTCTTTTTGGAAATGGGAAAGAGTGACCAATAATAACATCAATGAGCTCTTCAGGGATAATAATTTTCATGCCGTGCTTTTTGTAAAGCATACGGAAGTAAACGGTGTTCTGGTTCCGAATGGCTTCCTTTCCTGCTACGGTGACAGTGAACACTTGCGTGTCGGTAAGGAGAACTCTTCAACGGAAATTACCAGATTGACGATAGAGGACAACAACAATAGCCATATATTCAGAAGTATAAGAGGCGGGTTTGATGAAGACCAGGGCGCCTTTTTGCTTCAGGATTCCAACGGCTACACCATCGACAACAGCAATTTTTATAAAAAGGTCTTCTTTACCACCGGTGACTGTAAGGGCTGTTTCTGGGTAAGAAACCGTGGAATCGCCACCAATGATGAGGATGATTATTATACGAAAGTATCGAACAAGGTGACCGGTCCCACCGGCTACACCGGAAGCTATGGCCGTCATGGTAATACGCAGTTCATGTACATGGATATTGCACTGTCCCGCGGGGAGGCCAAGAATGATCCGGATGATATGTCTTATCTGGATATCGGAACCGGGCAGGATAAAAATAAGGACTGGTTTATTCATCCCAATTATACGCCGGATAATGATTCGCCCAATAACGAAGAAGCCAAGATGGATTTAAACCACGATGCGGGTGGAAGAATGTTTCAGTTGGAACCTTTCCGCTTTGATCCAAACTATGAACTCTGGGGTATTTATACCTACCCTTTTAATGAAGGACATTACAGGTCCAACCTGATCTATTCTGACGGGTATATTACCCAATCGTCCGTATATTACAGCCAAAGGGATGATCACTGCGGCGTTAATTGTGGTTACTTCTGGGGTGATCAAGATGTTTCGTTTTGTGCTACCGGAACGATATGGGGTATGGAGAAGGTCTATGCTGTGTATGCCGGCACCCAGTATGTTTTTTCCAGTCTGAAGGGAGAAAAGGATCCGAGCAGCGATGTCGAGTTTGATAATTCCGGTGCCGGCGGTATTCTGAAGGTCGGTAAAGGACAGATTCAGGCAGTCGGAGAAACCTACTATCAGGATCATCACGGCAATACGGCAAAGTCTGATGGCTGTGTAATTCCGGAGGATTCGATTGTAAGAGTGGAAGAGGGCGGTATTCTTTCCGTCAGCGGCAATCTTTTGAATAAAGGAAAGATTGTACTCGACGGAGGTGTCCTGATCATCCGGGACGGCGGAACGGTTACGCCATATACGGAGACCAAACAGGGCAGTATCGAATGTATGAATGGCGGCAGTATCATCATCATGCCGGGTGGAAAGCTCTTTACCAACCCGAATAATGACGGGAAACCGGATCTGACACTGTCCAATGGTTCCAATCTGATCGATTACGGTCTTTGGGTTAATTATTATGCATCGGTAGATTCTTCCAGTAAGATTGAGGTTCGAAAGAGCGGCGCACTTCTTGCCTGTGCCGGCAGAACAGACGACACCTACATGTATAAGAATGCAACCGTGTCCTCTTCAGGTAAGGATACTGTTAAAGTCACGAATACTTCAAAGTCGACAGCCGTTGCCAATGGCACACTGGGTATTGTAGGCATGAACGGTGATCCATCCGATGCCGGAACAATCGTTGTGGAATCCAATGCGGCATTTGATCATACGAGCGGAACAAATGATTATACCGCGCAGCTCAATGTCACGAGGCTGACTTACTAGTATAATTTGTTTTTAAGAATCGTAAGAATGCGTTTTGCTTACGGTTACAGATCTGTTATAAAAACACCGGCTGCTTCATGCGCAGGGAGCATCCGGTAACCCGGGAGGGATTCATATGAAAAGATGGCAGAAAATATTACTCAATGTATTTGTGCTTGTTCTTATTGCGGCACTTTCCGGCTTTCTGATTCGTACTTTTGGTACCATGGTGCCAAAAGCCATAAAGGGAGAAAAGGCCGGCGTTGATATTAAGGTACTTCTGCAGTGGAAAACCTGGCTCTACGGAATGATGGCGGCCTTTGCGGTTTTCCTGATCTGGATCCTTTCCGGCAGCAACATGGATTCGCTTCTTTTCTCCAATTCCAAGAAGCTTCTCGGAAAAGACGGAAACGTGGATGTTGTCCGCGGTTCTTTGGAAAACAGCCGTTTCCTGACAGAAAAGGAGAGAGATTCCTACTTCCCGGAGCATACCTATTCGGCTCTGGGGCACGTTAAAAAAGACGGTATTCCGGTTCGTGCGGTACTGAACGCGAAAAACCAGCTGGAAATTAATTTCCTTCCGGGTGCACATTCGCTGATCATCGGTGCTACCGGTTCCGGTAAAACAACAACATTCATCAACCCTATGATCCAGCTTCTTGCCGCGACAGCCGCAGGCAGCTCCATGATCATGACGGACCCGAAGGGTGAGCTTTTTGACCTGCATTCCAAGTTCCTTGTTTCAAGAGGTTACAAGGTACTTCTGCTGGATCTTCGTGATACCTATTCTTCATCCCGGTGGAACCCGCTGGATGGTATCTGGGATATGTATCAGGAATATGTAAATGCCGGAAAGGGCATCAAGTTTCACAGAGACAGCATGAGCAAGTATCCGGATCTGAAGCGTTTGGACGGAGAAGGCGAGGATGGTAAGCCATGGGCAGAATGGAGAGGCAATGCGTATGCGGACCTGACCCACTGCCAGGATGATGTGTCTGTTACACGGCAGAAATATTACGATGAAATGTACGAGGATCTGAACGATCTGATCTCCGTAATCTGCCCGATTGAAAATGAAAAGGATCCCGTGTGGGAGAAAGGTGCCCGCTCCATTATTATGAGTACCTGCCTTGCTATGCTGGAGGATTCCGAGGATGAACGCCTCGGTATGACAAAAGAAAAATTCAACTTCTTCAATATTAATAAGGCGCTGACGAATTCGGAAGATGAGTTTGCAGCCCTGAAGAGGTATTTCGAAGGAAGAAGCAAGCTGTCTCAGGCCTTTACGCTTTCTCGTCAGGTTCTTTCGGCGGCGGATACAACCCTTTCTTCCTACATGTCCATTACCTTTGATAAACTCAATATGTTTAACGACCGGGGCCTTTGCGGTCTGACCTCCGCTACCGACGTGGAAGCAGAGAAGTTCGCGGATCAGCCCACGGCACTCTTCATGAAGATACCGGATGAAAAGGATACCAGACACGGTCTTGCGGCTGTGTTCATCCTCTGCATGTACAAGGCACTGATCAAGGTTGCCTCAGCAAGAGAGGATCTTTCCCTTCCCCGGAACGTCTACTTCATCCTCGATGAGTTTGGTAACATGCCGAAGATCGAGAAGTTCGATAAGATGATCACGGTAGGTCGTTCCCGTAAGATCTGGTTTAACATGGTGGTACAGTCCTATTCGCAGCTCAACAACGTTTACGGTGAAAAGGTTGCGGATATCGTAAAGTCCAACTGTGGTATGAAGATGTTCATCGGTTCCAATGATATCGGTACCTGCGAGGAGTTCAGTAAGCTCTGCGGTAACATGACGGTAAGAACCACATCGACATCCTCGTCCATCGGAGCGAGAGCAGGAGACTTAAACCTGTCTGCACAGACACAGGTAAGACCGCTCATTTATCCTTCGGAGCTGCAGATGCTGAACAACAAGGAAAGTACCGGAAATGCCATTGTGGTTACGTTTGGTAACTTCCCCTTAAAGACGAAGTATACACCCAGCTACCGCTGCCCGTTCTACAAGATGGGCCGGATGGACATGACTGAGCTGAGAAGCCACATGTTCCGTGCGGATGAAGTGTACTACGATCTGGAGGAACGGAACGATATCGTTCTGGGAACCGAAGCAGAGGATGAGGAATCCGAGATTGCCTGATCTGATGCGGGAGGACGGAAGTAACGTCTATGAGACAAAAACCATTCACCTGCGGGAGTTAAAGCATGAAGAAAAAAATAGGTATTTGGATACTGACGGTATTGTTACTGGCGGGCATCTTCCTGCCGGCTGTGATTAGTTCGGCCGCAAATACCATCGGCTACACGGGTCCGCTCGATCCGGAAACCGGTGAACCGATATCCGAGGATGACGGGAAATCATCGGGAAATATCTCGCTGGATAACCGTTCCTGGTACAATATGGATGAAATGCGGTTTGTATATCAGATCGGTTCGGATCAGATTTCCGTCAATGTGGCGGATGGAATGGTCCTTACCGATACCGTATATATCGGCTATTCGGATAATCCCATGATCCGGATCTATAAGGATGGGGAAGAGTTGGCGGATCTGCCGAATGAGCTCAGTGATCCGGGTTCTTACGTGATCACATCAAAAGACAACAGCGAGTATGTGGAAAACCTGTCCTTCCAGATCGTCGGCCGTACAACGGGAGCGCTTACCAATTATATTATTCCGGACGGCTTCTATCTGACCGAGGTTCTTCGCGACGGTGTCGATGTGACCATGGGCTATGGCTCGGTGGATCTCAAGGAGGAAGGCTACTACGAGATCACTTACATGTGCTCAAAGACAAATATGTATTATGATCTGGATATCGTAGTGGATCATACGCCCCCACAGGTCGAATTTGTCGGTGTAAACAAGAAGAATAAAGCAAAAGGTCCGGTTACCATTAAGGGTCTCGAAGAAGGAGATACCGTCTATGTAACCAGGAATAATAAAGAAACACATTTGAATTACCAAAACAAGCTGAAGGTTACCGGCAGGTATTATGTAATGATTACGGATCGGGCCGGTAATACAGTGACAAGAAGCTTTGAAATTTTGGTTTATCTGAATATGAAGGCGTGGATGTTTATCGGCATTATCATTTTGATCATTGCGGGTGTTGTAGTTGCCCTGGTGATCTCCAGGAAACGTCTCAGAGTCAGGTAATCCAGGTAACCATTACAGGGAGGAACTGTTTGGATATTCTGTTATCCGAAAGCAGCTTCCGATCGGGAGAGGAATAATATGACAGCAGCATTAATAAAAATTCAAACATTGGGCCTCTTCAGTTTTAGTGATATCTGGGATGGCGTTGTCAATGCGATCAAAGGGCTTTTGGACTACACGCTCTGGCTGGTCCTCTATTGTGCTGAAGTCCTGCTCCTGTTTTTTGTCCGGATTATGGAATACATGATGATGATTTTTACCGGAGAGTCGGATGTTACTTATGACGGTGAATCCATGTCACTCATCTCGGTGTTCTTTAATCACCGTTCGGTCAGATCTATATATGGCGGTATTGCACTGATCGGTATTGTTTTCGCTTTCGGTTTTGCAATCATCGCGGTCATCCGAAAGGTTCTGGATCTTCGTGACAAGCAGCAGGGAATGACGCTGGGTGTGATTTTGGGGAACCTTTTGAAGAGTATCCTTCTGATTGCCAGCATGTCTGCCATCATGATGGTAGCGCTGACGACGACGGATGTTCTCCTCAGACAGATCAGTGCGGCAGTCCAATTGGGAGAACGGGATGCGGAAGGGCCGGATGAAATATACTTCGATGAAACGGATTTCGCTACGATGGGGCGTATCATCAATACGCTTGGTAACTATTCACTGAATCCATCGTATCGATCCAGATATAATGTCAATGCCTGCTATAATGCTATAAGGCCTGAACTGGAAAAACTCGGAAAAAAGGGCGTCTGGACTTTCCATTATGACACGGATAAGAATGGTCAGCAGGTGCCGGATTCCTGGCAGAGTGTACTGGCCCCGATTGCAAGGGCGCATACGTATACCTACGAGGTATCCATGGACAGTTATAATGAGCAGGTTTCCGAAGCCATTTTGAATGCAATGGATACCTTTAAGAGCAACGATCACATCTATCCTTTGGATTATTGGGAAAGACAGGATATTAATTCCACCAATGAAGTGATGCGTGTGCCGCTCGACAGAGTGCTTTTCCTGGCAGCTACCATGGGTACCTATAATGGTGGTACGGCAGCCAGAAATAGTATCTATGATGAGCATCCCAGCTTCTACGATGCTTTGAGATATCCCTATTTCAGCGGAGAAAAGGATATTTACGACTATCCAACCGTAAGAAAGGATTTCAATCCCAGTCCCTTTACCACGAACTACCTGATCGTTTATGTTGGTTCCATTGGTATTCTGACAGAGATGTTAACGATCATCCTGACCTGCGGTGTCCGGATCTTTAACCTGGTTGCCATGTATGTGGCTTCCCCACTTGTCATCGCGGTAATCCCGCTGGATGACGGCGGTAAGTTTAAACAGTGGACAACAGCATTTATCGTACAGCTCCTCGGTGTTGTCGGAATGGTTCTGTCGCTGCGACTGTTCCTGATGTTCCTGCCAATCATATGGAGCCCTGATTTGGAGGTTATGTCTATTCCGGTCATCGGTGATCTTGTCACCATGCTGGTCAAACTTGTGATCACCTATACCGCACTCGAAGCAGTTGGTAAGGTTAACGGTATCTTCACCGGTATCCTTGCGGATTCCGCCGGTATGCAGGCTATCACTGCAGGTAGTATGCGTGATACTGCTGAACGCTCCATTGTTGGACAGAAGACCGGCAAGATGATGGGTTACGATTTAATGAAGGGCGGCTCCGGCGGCGGAGGCGGCGGAAGCAATAAGAAATCCACCTCCGAAAAGGTTAAGGAAAATCAGAAGAAGAGAGTGGCCCAGCGTGATGCCAAGCGGCTGCAGGAGGATATCAAGTTTGCTGAGGCGCATGGCCGTCATAACAGTGCAAACGGCGGCGGTGCCGTGAACCAGACACAGCTGAAGGAGATGAAGGATACGCTCCGGCATCTGCAGGAAGGAAACGGCGAAACCAGTCTGTCTCAGGCGAGAGAACTTGCCAGGAACGATAAGTATAATGATTACGCCGATCAGTCCCAGCAGGCGAAGGATGATAAGGCTAATCTGAAGGATCCGCCAATTCCGAGAAGAATCGGCGGCGGTGGAGGCGGCGATGATGACGACGACCTTCCTGACAGAGAGAACTAACTTTTAATTAACGTACGCGCCGGACGCGGCGCGTATGATATGAGAGAAAAAATATGAGATTAATCCCGGGTAAAACAAAAGTCAAGATTGAGCTTTTTAAGGGAGTCACCCTGAGCGATGTGATCGTCGGTCTGGTGGGTCTGGTTGCGGTCACCCTGTGTGCCGTTTCCTCCCTTCCATTCCGATGGATCATCGCAATCGTTGTGGCTACACTCTTTGGTCTGATGATGTTCAGACTGGACGATGAACCCATGTACGTTTTTCTGTGGCATATGCTGCGTTATCGAGCATATCCCAGAAAGTATTATAAGGTTGTGGGGGATGGTCTTCTCAGCGATGATGCAAAGAAAAAGGCTGAGGATATCGTTTTTGGTGATGGGGATCAGAATCCCGATAATCAGGTTTCCGATGCGGAAAAGAAACAGAAGCTGAAGGAAACCATCAAGGCTGAAAACAAGATCCTGAAGGATAAGAATGCAACCGAAGAGCAGAAGAAAGCTGTCTGGGCTGCCCGTGCCGCACGTACGGCAGAGAAGAAGAAAGCAAAGGCCCTCGAGGATGATAATTTGTCATCTTTCGAGGATATTGCTGATGTTATGCCTTTTACCGGTATTAACGACGGTTTCATAGAATACGACGGTAAGTACTACGGCACAGCCATCGAGATCGATCCCGTTGAGTTCCGGTTTTTCTCGAAACACAGAAGAAACAGTTCCATTGAAAACTATTTCGGACGGAATCTTCGCGGATATCACGGGGATTACGGTTTCAACATCGTCAAGGTGCAGCGGCCCGTTATGTATGAGGCTTACCTGGATGCCGAATATGATAAGCTGGATGCCCTCCGGAAATCCTATGAGAGCGGTCTGCTCACTGAGGAAGAACTCCAGGCCCGTGTGGAGATCCAGTATGATAAGATCAATGATGTAAATGCGCTCTGTACCAATGAGAAGGTTATCGAGCCCTTTTACTATTTTGTCCTTTTTGATACCGATAAGGACAGATTGGATACGAGTACATCGCAGGCGATGAATGATCTTGCGCTTGCGGAGCTGACCGTAAGGCGTCTGGATGACAGGGGTCTTGCGCTTTTTCTGAAGTATACGAATACCCTCGATTTCGATGAAAAAGAGATCGATTCCATCCCGAAAGAGAAGTGGGCGGCCTGGGCTATGCCGCAGAGTCTTCGCTTTTCCATGAGAAGGGTGGAAGTCGACAAGATGATCACGCACAATATGCGTGTTATCAGCTATCCCACTACCGTTGGGGATGCCTGGCTGGCAGGCGTTATGTCCTTCCCGGCTTCCAAGGTTGTCGTGAAGGTTTCTCCCATGGATAAGGGAAAGGCTGTCAGAACGATCGACCGTTCTCTGACAGAGCTCCGCGGCCAGTATATGGCGACCAACGTGGATTCCAAGCTCATTGAATTGCAGGAGCATATCGATACCCTTTCCTCGCTGCTTATAACACTGCAGCAGGATAATGAGGCACTCCTTTCCGTGAATATCTATATCACGGGCTATGATGTACAGGCGACCGATGCGGATCCGGTGCTTACGGATTCGTTAGATTCTCTTCAGCCCTTTATTGCGGATCTGAAGAAGAGTCTGAAGCGGAGCTGGAGCGAGACCGGCATGAAGCTTTCCGGTATGGATTTCATGCAGCTGCAGGCCTTTATCGGCTCCCAGATTTCCGCCTATGATCCGATGGAAAAAGAGGCAAGAGGTCTTCCCTCGAATACCATCGCGGCAATGTTCCCCTGGATCTATGCACATATTTCCGATGTGGGCGGTGTAAAGCTCGGCGAAACGGACGGCGTTCCCGTATTTATCAATTTCTTCCGGCGTGACCATGAACGTGTTAACTCCAACATGGTTATCGTAGGTAAGTCCGGTTCCGGTAAATCCTATGCAACCAAGTCGCTTCTGGCGAACCTTGCATCCGAGGATGCCAAAATCTTTATTCTTGACCCGGAGAACGAGTATTCCGAACTGGCAAATACCCTGCACGGTAAGGTCATCAACGTCGGAAATGCCAAGTTCGGCAGATTGAATCCGTTCCATATCATCACTGCCCTTGACGATGATGAGGCAGGAGAGTCGGGCGGCGGTCCGGGCGGCAGCTTTGCAACCCATCTGCAGTTCCTGGAAGAGTTCTTCCGCCAGATTCTCCCGGATATCGACAGGGATGCGCTGGAGTACCTGAACTCACTGGTAGAGCGTGTTTACCTGAATCACGGGATTACGGCAGAAACGGATCTTTCCACGCTCACAGCGGATGATTATCCGATTTTCGATGATCTTTACGATGTCATCCTGGCTGAATTTGAGCGTACCAATAATGATTACCTAAGACAGCTCCTTCGTTCTCTGGTGAACTATATTTCCAAGTTTTCCACCGGCGGACGGAATGCGAACATCTGGAATGGTCCTTCTACCATTTCCACGGATGAGAACTTCTCGGTATTCAACTTCCAGTCCATGCTGGCAAACCGCAATACGATCATTGCGAATGCCCAGATGCTTCTGGTTCTGAAGTATGTGGATAACGAGATCATTAAAAACAGGGATTATAACCAGAAATACGGCCTGAATCGTAAGATTGTCGTCGTAATCGACGAGGCGCACGTATTTATCGATACCAAGTTCCCGGTAGCGCTCGACTTCATGTTCCAGCTGGCGAAGCGTATCCGGAAATACAACGGTATGCAGATCGTTATTACCCAGAATATCAAGGACTTTGTCGGCAGTGAGGAAATTGCCCGGAAGTCTTCGGCTATCATCAATGCCTGCCAGTACAGCTTCGTTTTCGGTCTTGCACCGAACGATATGGCGGATCTCTGCAAGCTTTATGAGAAGGCCGGCGGTATCAATGAACGCGAGCAGGAAGACATTGTCAATGCCAAGCGCGGACAGGCCTTCACCATCATGAGTCCCACATCCCGGTCGTCCTTTACGATCAGTGTGCCGGAATCCATGGTTGATATGTTCGAGAATAAGCACTTTATCAGCAATTATTTCTCAGGCTCCAAGGGAGCAGCTGTCTGGGAAGATTTTGTTGCTCAGTCGCGTTCCAAGCATGATGCGAATTTTGAAGATATCAAGCGTCTGGAAGCTATTAAGCCGGAAAAGAAAGAGAAGACCGGCGGTGGGCTTTCCTTCTCGGAAATATCCGAGGATGAGGCGGAGCTTCTGATTACCACAGGTAACGATTCGGACAAAAAACAGAATAAAGAAGATCATCGTTCTTCCATGGAGAAATTCCTGGAAGCAGAGGATGCGGCTGAGCATAAGCCCGGTGGCGGAGGACTCACCTTCACGGAAATTACACCGGAGGTACCCGGAAAAGCGGCTCTCAGTGCGACAATCGCTGCGAACCGTACGTCTGCATCTTCGAATGAAGGGACTGTCCGTCAGGAAGAACTGGATGAAACACTCGATAAATTCCGTCAGAGCATGCGCGAAGAGATGGAGAAGGAGCTTGCCGATAGGCTGAAGTGGATTTCTCTCGGTGCTGCGGCGGCAACCGCCGGACAGACTTCCGCAACGGCGCAGGCAGGACCGGCCACGAGGGTGGCGGCAGCTGCGGCGCAGCCGGTTCGACAAACAAAGCGTGTGGCAGCGCAGTATGCAGCGCCGGAAACCGAGGAGGACGAAGACCTTTACGGTATGTCTGCGGAGGACGAGTATTCCTTCACGGATGAAGCGCTTCATGACGAGGAATTCGATGATGAATTTGATACGGAAGCCGGCTTTGACGAGTCCTATGAAGGCTTCGGTGAGGATGCAGGCTTCGATGATGAGGATGCATTCGGCGGAGATACCGGCTTTGGTGATGAGGACATGGACTTCGGAGATGACGAAGACTATGGCTCTGAAGATATCGGTCTTGGCGATGAGGATATGGACTTCGATGACGACGAAGACTATGGACTTGGCGACGAGGAAGATGCCGGATTCGCTGATGAAGATGAGAGCTTCGGCGATGAAGATATGGACTTCAGTGATGACGATATGGACTTCGCGGGTGATGAAGACTACGGTGATTCAGACGAAGAATCCATCGACGATGATGACGACGAAGACGATGATGACTTCGACTTTGACGACGATGACGACGAAGACTTCTACGCCGACGAGGATTCCGAGGATTACGAACCTGCACCCTTCCTGTTTGCAGAGCTTCTGGCCGAAGCTGCGGAAGAGTATGCAAACATGGGTATTGAGGAACGACTGGATGAAATGGGTGAGGATGTGATCGAGGTTACTTTGGAAGAACTCGCCGAATACATCAAGGAACAGAGAAAAAAGAGATAACATAGAATAACAGCTATACATAGGGATTCGTGTGCACACTTATTCAGGAGGATACGAATGGATATCAAACTTGTTAACCGCGGTGAAACGGGAGAACTGATTCTTTCCGGAGATCTGGATACCAAAACGGCAAGGGACGCTGACGAGTTGTTTTCCAAAATGGCAGACAGATTTCAAAATCTGACACTCGATATGACGAATCTGGATTATATCTCCAGTGCCGGCATCCGGAGCATCCGCAACCTGTATATCAAGCTGAACCAGAAGAGCGGAAAGCTGGTCATGACCAACGTGAATGAGAATGTCATGGAGGTTTTTGAGATGACCGGACTGGCAGGTCTGCTGAATATACGATAATTTGTTATCCGCTGACTAAAAATCACAGGGATTTGTTGCGGTTTTGTTATCGTTTGTTTTGTATAATCTAATCAGATCATTATTGTAGGGGTATTACGTTCTTTTTTCGTAACAACAAAACCGTGCAAATGTCCTTTTATGACGACAGCATAAGTACTTACGGATGTCTTTGCGCATCCTGAAACGAGGCGTTTATGAGAAAGAAAGGTTTGATCAGAAAAATAGCAGGTATGGCAGCTCTATCCATGGCGCTGTCCTGTTTTGCTGCTTTTCCGTCAAAGGCAGCGCCGGATGAACCAACCTCGGAAACTACATCCAGTGAAGAGGGTGTGACGACGGCGACGACCGAGCAGCCCACAACGGAGCCACCCAGATATTCGGTTAGTACCAATGCGGGTGATCCTGTCTACGAAGCCTTTAAGGGTATGGATGAGTGGCGTGACCGTACGGTTTATACGGCACCGGAGAATACCTATGCACTTACGATCTCCACAGGTGCAAAGGCCGGTTCCACCATCCTGTATTTCGATATCAAATACAGGGATCCTTCGGATAATCTGCATTCCCAGTTTATTTTCCCGACGGTAGATGCCAGTGAGAGAAGTGAAAGGCTCCTCCGGAATTATGCAGGGGATGCAATCGATAATACCTACGGAAAGAAGGCTGCGGATGCAGTCGGATATGTGGATAGCCCGGCGTCGGAACAGGTGCTTGGTGCCTGGACAACACAGGATTTTGCCTTCCAGACGGAAGCGGAGATTGAAAGCGTAGAAAAAATCGATCTCTATATGGGTCAGGGCTCCTGGGCCGTACAGGGGCTTGCCGTTTACAGTGTGGATTCCTACAAGGGATATGAGGAATACGGACTTATGACAGGTCAGCGTTTCCTCGATTTTGAAGGAAAGCAGATTTGTAATTTCAAGAAAAATAAGAAGAGCCTTACCATTTCCACAAAAGGTGCGGATCTTCTGATCATGCTCGGATCTTCCAAACCGGGAGAGTCCCAATACGGGACGCTTGCCGCACCGGAAGGAGAAGAGCCGGTTATCAGAAAATTTGCCGGTGCCGATGATCTTTACTCTCTGCGATTGGATTTCGCGGATGAACTGAATGCCGGTATTGAGTCTTTTGTCAATGAAACTGCCGAGACTGTTTCCAATTACAGCGGTATTGTTGAAGATATTGCCGTAGATATTCAGTATAGGGATACCAACGGATGGACCAGGAAGGTAACACTTCCTGTTATCCTGTCATCGTATGCATCGCTTATGGCTGCCGAACCGAATGCGGTGACCATGGGTCTGGCGCAGCGTGGCGATACGGTTGCCTTCCAGGGAATTCTGCCCGGATATAGTTCGCTTCTGGCTTCGCCGGTCGTATATGTCGGTACCGCGGCCAGAAACAGGATTGCTGAATTCGGTTTGAAGGAAAAGGGTGTAGGAAATCAGGGGGCACGTCTCAGTGCGACCGCGACAGACACCATATCCCTTTCCGGTATGTCCCTATATAAAGGCGGTTGTTCACCGGTTATTCAGGACGGTACGGATTCAGACGGAAATATCGTTCCTGGTGCAACCGTGGAATATGCCTTTGAAAATGCGTATCCGATGCAGTATTTTACAACGACGGAAGAGCGAGGCCGTGTGATCAAGGCGGGCGGAACGGAAAAAATTCGTATGATCACCTATACAAGCGGTTCTCCGATCATTGCATCCCAGTCGAATAAGAACAAGTATATGGTCACCCTGTATACCAGCTACATTCAGGGTGGCGGCACGAAGGATGATATATCCTTCAGGTTCAAATATGAGACTGTGAAGGGTGAGGAGCAGGAAACGGATTACTACTTTGTTAAGTCCGCTGCAAACGATTTCCTCGGCGAATGGCCGACAACGGCAGGAGGAAACCTTCTGGATGAAGGCGGCACCGATGTTGGCGGGAAGGTTTCATTCCTGATCGATGCGCCCAATGTTAAAAACTTTACGGATGTTGAAATCATGGTTCAGGGTCAGGATGAATGGCAGATGAAGAACCTGGTCATCGATTATGTACAGTCCTCCGGAAAGAGGAAGGCTTTTGTTCATACAACAACAGTTGGGTCCTCTACTTCGAATTATTACTTGACAAGGTCTCTTGTTTCTACGGAAATCTTTAACCTGGCACAGACAGCGAACACCTACGTTACCGATGAAAACGGTGATCGCGTAAACAGCAAGGGCAACAAGACGGACAGAAGACGGGAGCAGGTTTTCGACAGCAACGGTAATCCGGTTTATGATGATGACGGAAATCTGGCATATGTTTACCTGGATGGAGAGGATGACGGCAGCGTCAGAAGTCTTGGAGACGAACAGTTCATCCAGGGTGATGAAACCTACAGGATTTCCTTTAATACAGGGACCATTGAAGATATCCGTGATGATGATTATTCCAAGGTCAGATATAACATGACCTTTGATCAGGCACATGTAAATTATAAGTTCTTTAAGAAGAAGAAGTCATATGACGTAACCGTAAAGGTTGCGGATGATCCTGATTTTGATAACGGGAACGGTGATTCCGGTTCTGTGAACCATTTCTTCTTCCAGCTTCTTTTTGAAAACGGAAACAGTGCATTTGTTCTCGCCAATCAGCAGCTTACGTCCGATGGTTTCCGATCCGGAAAGAATGAGGTATTCACCATTTCCACCAATCAGGATTATGGTTCGATCGATTATATCCGCATCATTCCGGAGGATACCAACGAAGATACGGATCCTTTCGATAAGCTGAATATCGAAAAGGTTACGGTGACCGAGCAGAATAACGGCGGCGCCTGCATGCGTTATGTATTCGATCAGATCGGCTGGATCAGTATTGACTATACGGATCAGATGGAGTCCATTTCACCGGCAGGATCGAGAAAACGTACCGTTGATGAGCTTGCACCGCCTTATCCGTTGACTTATAAGGATAGGGCAGTCAACCTTCTGGTTGAAATGACAAACGAACCGGTATATAACGATTACCTGCAGTTTGAAGGTGCTTGTATGGGTGAGATCACCTATATCAGCTCTACGACCAATGCAATTGAAACACAGTCCTTCGATGTAGTAACCCGTATGGCAAACTACATGAACAAGACACCGAAGTCCTACGATGCGTCGAAGAATAACAACATAGCCAATAATGTCGGAACCAATTCCATTTCCGATCCGGAGTGGATGTTCCGGCCCGGTACGCGGGACAGATTTGTCATTCCTGCAGTTGCCGATTTAAAGGAATTGAAGAGTATCAGCTTTACGTTCCAGCCGCTGAACGGTCACCCGGCAACCGTTAATATCGGAGATATCAATGTTTCCCAGGTGCTGGATGACGGTGCGGTTTCGCTGAAGCCGGATGGTGAATACTACCGGAAGATGTCGACCAAAAAGCTCTGTACGAAGAAAGACAAGGAACGGACGTCCATCACCGTACAGGCAGGCATGAGGGGAACAACACCGGATATTGAGTTTACCGATAATGAGATCATCTGGAGCTCGGATGATAAGTGGGCTACCCCTGTATCCCGGCTTCCGGAAAGTACCAATGATACGCTGAATGTATTCCTGTTTCCGACAGACGAGACCAGAAACATTGCCGGTAAGGGAAGCAGTGTACAGGCATCGGTTCAGTTCGGAACATCATTCTCAGGTGCCGAGTCCGTAAGTGCGGCGGGTGCGTACGAAGTCAACAGCGGAACAAAAGATGCGGCATTTGTTATTACAGGTCTCAAGGCGAGCGACTTTACCAGTGTGTCTGAGCTTCAGGTGGAGTGTTCGGATAAGGTGCAGGGCTTCAAATATGCATTAGTCCAGCATGTCCGCGATGGTGTGATCCTGGAAACCTACGAGTTTAACCTCGGCAACGCAACGGCCATCCTGGGCCTATCTGCGAAGCCGAAAATATCGCTCGATCATCTGGATCTGACGGAAGAGACCATAGCCATATCCTTTGGAACCGGTACGGAGAAAAGAGGACTGATCCCATCGGAGCTTGATGTAGCTGTATCCTTCAGCTATACCTTATCCATAGATAATTCCGGTGTGGAATACCAGTCACCCTATGTATATTTGACTGACCAGGGATACAATACGATCTCGGAGGGTCTTTTCGCGGAGCTGAATTTCGATGTTCCGTGTGTAAAGGAAATCACAGGTTACCGGATCGTTGCCTACGGCGGGCTGACGGGAAGCGTGGAAGCGGCCTGCGGCCAGGTTTATCAGGTGGATGATCAGAAAATCGATATCACGACAGGTAAATCGATCACAACCCTTCGGTCCAAGAGAAGCTATGCATCGTTCATCAGCAGCTTTGAACTCAGTGAGATTTTGACCAGAAAGCTTCGTTCTTCCAGGGAAATGACGATGGAAGGCGGTGTGACACCGATCCAGCTGAACTTTGAATGTCTGGATAGTGCAGCTGCACAGCAGATTGCAGATGCTTGGAGCGCAACCAATACGACTGAAAACGGTGAGGATTCAACCATTGACGGCTATTCCAGAAGCGATGCTTCCAACGTGGAGTTGACCGAAGAAAAGCTGAAGGTTATGATGATCTTCAAGTTTAGGAACCGGTTGGGTGTTACCACAACAAGGAAGTATACGGATATCACGAAGTATATTCAGGATGAAGCAGGTTCCTTTACAAAGCAGAATCCGACAGTGGTGAAATTCTTCATTCCTGAAATGGATCAGGATATGTCACTGATATCGGTAGACATTTATCCGTATATCGGATCACCGGAAAATATCAACACAAATGTCGGTCAGATGATCGGAACGGCAGCGACGGTTGATCCGAATACGACAACCAATGATACAGCTACCACGCAGAACAGTCTTGTGAATGCAAACAATGAACTGAAGATTTACGGTGTTTCCGGAGATCTGGGCTTTGGATATAAGTCCATTCCCAGAAAGGAAGTGAACAGAACCTTTAACGGCCGCGAAGGAAACATTACGCTCCGGTTCAACGATGTAGTACTGGTTACCTATTATTCCGTGAATGACGGTGCAAGCCTTGAGGTTGATGAGCATCGGGCGGATGTCCTGATGAAGTCCAATGATGTGATGCGCTGCAGCGTAGAGCTGTCTGAGTCCATGTCCGGTTACTATGTTCACGCATATCCGATGAATGCGAGTGGTGCAATCGGTCAGGAAAATACCTCAGAGGTGATCAAGTCAGCGGATCTGAAGAACTTTACCTTTGTGGCACCGGATAATACGACAACCAGTGATCAGTATTATAAGATTACGATTACGCCGAAGGATGCACCCACAATTGTGGATATGATCTTTGTCACGGTAGAGAAGAATCCGGAACAGCCTACGACAACGGAAGCACCTTCCACGCAGGCAACATCGGAGGATAAGACAACCGAACAGAAGAATACGGAAAAGCCATCCGAGGATAAATCTTCGGAAACACAGCAGACGCCGGAGGGAACACCGGAAAGTACACCGGAGGGAACATCGGATAATTCAACTGTTTCGGAAAATCCTGCAGTTCAAGAGCCGGCACCCGAAGAAAAGAATGAGGGGCAGACGGCACCTGAGCAGACGGC
>CACYDN010000111.1 GCA_902773185.1 uncultured Lachnospiraceae bacterium
ATTGTTGCTTTTTTGATCGGTGCGCTGATCGGCCTGTTTTTTACGGGACGTCCCGATAAAGGATATGAAGAAAGCAGCAGTTCGAAGACTGTTTCGCAGGAAACGCAGGAAAAAACGGGAGCCACGGAATCCCAAGCAGAGGGTCAGACGGTGGATTCGGATCAGGCAGATTCTCAGGCGGAGAATAAACTGCCTGACTACATGTATGATGCGAATATCAAGGGACTGACTTCGGAAAATCCGGCCACAAACAGGCTGGAGTATAAGGAGGCGCTTTCATATCTGGTTATGAATGGAATTGAATCGCCGGTTACCGTTTATGTGAACGGATTGGGAGCCGAAGATTTCAAAGACGAAAACAAGTACATCAATACCACATTCTTTAAAGCAACAAAGAATGATTTCGATACCAATCAGGGAAAAGTCGTAAGCGTTCGGGTATCCTATGCGTTTAACGAAAACTATTATGCTTATATGAATGTGATGAATGGTGATCCGATCCCGGAGGGGGAGGATAGAGCAGAGCAGATTGCGGAAGCAGTAAAAGCCTTTTTGGAAACAAACATCAATGATTCTATGAGCGATTATGAAAAAGAAATCGCCATTTATTCATATCTGGACTTAAATAATACGTATTATTATGATGATCCCTTTTCCAAGGGAGATCATCATGAGGTGTACGGCGCCCTGGTCAACCATGTCGCTGTATGCAGCGGTTATGCCCGTGCCTTTTATCTTTTGGCGTCTTGCTGTGGACTGGAATGCGACTATGTATCCGGTCAGGGAAATGGCGAAGGACATGCATGGAATATGGTCAAGCTGGACGGGAAATGGTATAACGTGGACGTGACATATGCGGACACTTGTGTAGAAAACTGTGATTATGCTGATTATTCGTTTGGCTTTTTAAATCTCACGGATCAGGATATGATCGATACGGGGCATACGTGGGATGCACAGGCATACCATACAGCGGACAGCCGGGATTACAATTATTACTATCTGCAGGGCAGGCTGTTTCAGTATGACGGATTTTGTCAGTATGTCAGTGAAAACCTGTATTACGGAAACCTGCTCGAGTGTAGCGTTACCGATTTTGATAAGAATCGATATGATATCGGCAATATGATCAGAAATTATGGGTACCGTGGAGCATATCAATGGTATATAACCGGTGATAATCCGAAGGGCTACTGCACGATCTATATTTATTTGTATTAACGGCCTTTCAGACAGTCTGCCGGAAGCCTGAATCGAGATTGTCTGCGTTATTAGGACTGACGGTTTTATAAGACGGTTTATAATTGCTCTGTGATAATGACATGACGGGAAGAGGGCGGATTTATGTATGACGACGTAAGAGGATGTAAGTATTTTTCCAATATGGGAACAGGATATACGAGTGTATTTTCGGGTTTTAATTACCGGAAGGCGAAGGGGACTATGTTCTTCCATATTTTTTCTCTCATTATAGCGGCAATGCTCGCTTATGTTGCTTGTATTATCGCAGACAAAAAAATACCGGGGCTTATTTACATGAAAGAAAATCTACCGAACGGGCGCGTTGAATATGAGTTTTATCCGCTGGGAGGACTGATCATGGCGGGCATATGCGGAATCGTGGCAGCTTATGTCTATAATCTGTTCTTTTCTCATATTGCAGGCGGCCCCGGTCAGGAGCTGGCCGGCGGAAGTTTTTTTATAGATCAAAAAAAGATTGATTATAGTATCACAGGTATCCGGACCAGCGATATATCCCTTCTGGTCGATGGAAAAAAAGCTGAAATCCGGCAGGCGGACAAGGCTGACAGGAATTTCTTTCTTCCCCGGCTCCTGTCGCACAGAGAAAACATGTATAAGCAATATAGAAAGACCTATTTTGTTGCCGTGATTGACGGAAATGTAATCAGGATATCACCGGACGGAAAAGCCATCTGCATCAACGATGAGCCGGTTGTATATGATACTAAAATGATATGATGCATGTCATGCCGCAAGAGTTTACATAATTTTTCTATTTAGGCTTGAAATATGGTATAAAATGGTTTACAATAATGCATGGTTCCCGAAATAAGCTTAGAGGGGTGGCGCCATGCAGAGGAGTTACCGTGGTCAGAGGAGACGGCAGTCCCGGATTGGTATCCTGGCAATCTTCCTGATCTGTGCATTGGTGGTCGGTGCGTGCTTCGTCCGTACAAGATCGCTGCAAAAGAAAAATGATCAGCTCCAGGTCTCGGAGCATGTACTTGAGCAGCAGCTCTCGGATGCCAACCGGAAAACGGTTGAACTCGAGGAGCTGGAGAAATATATGCAGACCAAGAAGTACATCGAGGATGAGGCAAAGAGTAAGCTTGGCCTGGTGTATCCGGATGAGATTGTGATCAAACCAAGAGAGAAAGAGTAAAAGCGGTTGCCGTAAAAAACGGTTGCCGCTTGTTTCTTTATATCATGATGCGAATTTGTTCATATAGATATTATTGAAACAGGAATGACAAATGTCTTTATTTGAAAAGAAAATTGAAGAATATATGCTGCGGCAGGGGATGTTAGACGTCTCTTTGGGCGACTTTTTGGAAGAGGTGTCAGCAGAAGAACGGCCGGTTTCGTCGGAAAACGCAGCCGGTATCATTGTGGCCGTTTCCGGTGGGGCGGATTCCGTGGCACTTCTCCGGGTACTTTCTCAGCTGAAGAATAAATATGGGTTTCCATTGTATGTCGTTCATGTGCATCATGGGATCCGCCGGGCGGCGGAACGGGACGCAACGTTTACCGAAACACTGGCGGCGGAGCTGGGGGTTCCCTGCCGGATCCGGCGGATCGATGCGCCGGCGTATGCCGCAGAGCAGAAGAAAACACTGGAGGAGGCAGCCAGAGAAGAGCGATACAGGGTGCTGCGGGAGGAAAAGGAAGCGCTTTCCTGCAAATGGATCGCGGTGGCGCACCATGCGGATGATCAGGCGGAAACGGTGCTCATGCGGATGCTGCGCGGAACGGGAATCCGAGGGATGCGGGGCATGCTCCCGGTGAACGGGGACGTGATCCGGCCGCTGTTATCCGTGAGAAGGACGGAGATAGAAGAATATCTTGCGGAATGCGGCGCGGAATATGTAACGGATGAAACGAATTTTTCGGAAGAGCATACGCGGAATGTGATCCGGCTCAGGCTTCTTCCGGAGATGGAAAAAAATGATCCGGGCATTGTGGAGCGGTTAAACCGGCTGGCCGGGGATTCGCAGATCATCTACGGTGATATGGAGAAAAAACTGGCGATGGCAGCTGAAAAATTGGAGCTAAGGGAGGAAATCGAACCTGCGGCCAAAGTGAGCTTTTCGGTGGAGGCGGCGCGGAAGGTGCCGGCGGTTTATCTGTATGAACTTTTGCTCGGCATTTTTGGAAGACTCAGCGGGAGCCGGAAGGATTTCGGCAGGGTACATGCCGCAGACGTGGCAGGACTCATGGAAAAAGAAACCGGAAAAAGGATTTCCCTTCCGGGCGGACTCGTTGCCAGGCGGAGCTACGATCGTATCATCATAGAGATGTTGATTCCTCAAAAAGTATCCGAGACAAATTTCAAAAGAGAAATAGAAACAGCTGGCAACGAGCATAGGTATCGCTGGCATCTCACAGTAGAAATCCTGTCACGTGAGGCAATTTCAGAGATTTCAAAAAAAAGATATACGAAAATGATCGATTATGGTACAATAAAAAACAGTCTATTTCTCAGGACCCCTCTTCCGGGGGACAGACTGGCTGTATATCCGGACGGAAGAACGAAAAAGCTGGGCCGATTTTTTACGGACAGCCGGATCGATGCCAATCGTCGCGGAAGCTGGCCGGTGGTGGCTGACGGAAGCGAGATTGTCTGGGCAATTGGCTTGCGGCTCAGCGAAGCCTATAAGATTACAGAAGAAACAAGAGAGGTTGCGGTTCTTACCGTGGAACCGGAAGAATCATTTTATAAAGGAGAGGAAACGAAAGGAATATGAAAAGAGGAGCAACACTCTATCTGATCCTGCTCATCACGGGTCTGCTCATCTACTTCTGGGTATCTAACATGGGTTCTTCCACGAATACCATGTATAACAACTCGGTACTCGAAGAGGAGTTGAAGAAAAAGAACGATATTGATGAGGTAAGGATCTACCAGAATGCAGAGATCCCTACCGGAACGGTTTACATAACGTTTGGTAACGGGGAATCCATTAAGTTCTATACTGCGGACGTAAAAGATACCCAGAAGGTACTGGAAAAGGCGGGCTTCCCCTATGAGCTGAACGATGTGAAGCGTCCGGGACTTTTCCAGAAGCTTCTGCCCTATATTTACGGAACAATTCTGTTCCTGATCTTCCTGTCCCTTTCTCTGGGACGTGTGGCCGGCGGAGGGGCCGGCGGCGGAAGCCAGCTCATGAATTTCGGTAAGAGCCGCGCGAAGAAGGATCTCAATACGGGAGTTACCTTCCGGGATGTGGCGGCACTGGAGGAAGAAAAAGAAGAGCTTTCGGAAATCGTTGACTTTCTCAGGGATCCGGAAAAATATACGCGGATCGGTGCACGTATCCCTAAGGGCGTGATCTTGGAGGGACATCCGGGAACCGGTAAAACACTTCTCGCGAAGGCGGTATCCGGTGAGGCAGGCGTTCCCTTCTTCTCCATCTCCGGTTCGGATTTCGTGGAGATGTTCGTCGGCGTGGGTGCATCCCGTGTGCGCGACCTGTTTGAGGATGCGAAGAAAAACGCACCCTGTATCGTGTTTATCGATGAAATTGATGCCGTTGCGAGACGCAGAGGTACCGGTCTCGGCGGCGGCCATGATGAAAGAGAGCAGACGCTGAACCAGCTCCTTGTAGAGATGGACGGCTTCGGCAACAACGAAGGCATTATCGTGATGGCGGCCACGAACCGTGTGGATATTCTGGACCCGGCCATCCTTCGTCCCGGCCGTTTCGACCGCCGGATTACCGTTGCGCTTCCGGATGTGAAGGGCAGGGAGCAGATCCTGCAGGTACATGCCCGCGGCAAGAACCTGGGCGATGACGTGAACTTACATGAGATTGCCAGAACGACCTCCGGTTTTGCCGGTGCGGATCTGGAAAACCTGATGAATGAGGCTGCGATTCATGCTGCAAAGGAGGGAAGACCCTTCATCGTCAGAGAAGATGTGGAGCGTTCCTTCATTAAAACAGGAATCGGTACGGAAAAGCGTTCCCGTGTTGTTTCCGAGCACGATAAGCGGATCACGGCTTACCATGAGACGGGTCATGCCATTCTGTTCCATCTTCTTCCGGATGTGGGACCGGTGCATATCGTGTCCATCATCCCGACGGGAGAGGGCGCAGGCGGCTACACCATGCCGCTGCCGACCGGCGAGGACATGTATGTGACCCGCGGCAAGATGCTGCATAACATCATGACCCTTCTGGGCGGACGTATTGCAGAAGAACTGATCTTTGATGATATTACGACCGGTGCATCCCACGATATTCTCGTAGCAACGAAGAGAGCCAGAGAAATGGTTATGAAGTACGGCTTCTCCAGCACGCTGGGTCTGATCAACTATGAAACGGGTGAATCGGATGAAACCTTCCTGGGCCGCGAAATCGGTCATGAGAAGAAGATCAGCTCCAAGGTGATGACGGAAATTGATGAAGAAGTGAAGAAAATCATCGATTATTGCTACGCTGAGGCGAAAAAAGTCATTCAGGCGAACATGGATGTGATGCATAAATCGGCAAATCTGCTCCTGGAAAAGGACAGAATTACCGGCGAAGAGTTCGCTTCCTTGTTCAATAGTGACAAAGAGAACCCGTCCCCGGCATCATTTTAGACAAAATCTGACAGCGGGGGAAAGGGGCCTCGGCAGATTTGCTAAAAAAAGATGTGAAAAAAATGAATTTTTGGCAACATCTTTTTTCGCGAATGCGTATAATAACACTTGTAACCCCCCAATACATTATAGTTTTTTGCTACACCCCCCAATAGTAACCCCCCAAAAGTTACTAAAATACCTTCTCCAAAAGAGCCTGCCCCCCAGCAGGCTCTTTTACTGTCTTTTGAAACCGAGCGGTAGGAAATCTCGAACGGCCTGATCACGAAGGTTTATGATCTGGCATGGGCCAGACTGGGTGGCATGTAATATCCTGAACAAAAATGCGGGAGCAGCTAAGGCTGCTCCCGTTCCAATACAAACTCCTCAAAATAGGGAAGCGTAAAACGTACAATGCCGTAATCGTCGCCATTGATGAGCCCTTTCTTGATGAGTCGGTCACGGTAAGGATTAAATTCGTTTGTGCTGAGATCCAGCGTTTGACGGATATTTTTGATCTTTCCTTCCGGGTTTTCGGCCATACCGCGAAGAACGAGTTTATCCTTTGGTGACAGTTCTGACCATATCTTTTCATAGACGAGCTCGCTGAGATTGTGCCTGTAATCATTCAGAACGGACAGATAGTTGCCGTCGTTTTCCCATGTCATGTAGCCCAGAGACTGGAAAGCGTAGGAAAAACCACGGGTTTTCTCGGCCATATCCCTGGCGGCTTCTGCGGTCAGATGAAAGTTTTCCATGTAATTATCTGCAATGCTTCGGATATTAAGCGGTTTCAGATCAATCCTTGGAGCTCTGTATAGAAAGGTTAAGCTCTTTTCGTCCTGAAGCTCGCGGATATTCTCAAACAGGCCGGTCATCAGAAGAAAGATGGGTAGATTCTGACGGATGAGGATCTGAAAGACGCTGGCAAACTCTCTCATTGGCTTTGTTGAGGTAACTTCATCTATTGTGACCAAAAGCCGCTTGCCATCCTTTGACAGTGTCTCCAGCATTTTTGTCAGAGCTACTTTAATATTGGAGATGGGGGTGGTGTTCTCGATTTCCGGACCGAATCCCCAGAAGGACAGATTAATTTTCGCATTATGGAATTTCCGGGAGAGTTCATTGTTGCTGGAAAGTTCAGATACCAGATCGAGCAGAAGGTCACTTTCGGAGCTGAGTTCTACGACAATCCAATCCGGATCTTTGCGCAGACGGTTGGCTATGTCGTTCATAAAAATGGTTTTACCTGTTCCGTGTACACCGGAAATCATATAGATGACCTGTGAGGGGTCATTGTCTGTGAAATCTTCAATGATTCTGGCAGAATCGGAAAGACGGGAAATGATTTCTCTCGGTTCTTTACCGAATACAAGGGTATAGGGATTTTTCATGGATGGCGTGACCTCCATTTTCTAAATTCGATTTACTGGTTTTGATTTGGTTTACTGGTTTATTATTCTTTTACTGGTTTGAAATTATTTTACTGGTTTTTTGATCATCCAGTCAAGAAGAATAGAGAAAACATCTGTTATCTTCCGGTGGTTTTTGCTTTACACGGATCTGTGCAATTTGCTTCGTGATAATATGTAAATGACACTCCCCTCAGCTAAAGCAGAGGGGAGTGTCATGATACTGCGGATCACTTTTGGTTTGACCCGATGAGTCCGTCCAGATACGCCGACATGATCTTCTGTCTCGCTAAGGAGAGGCGTCTGTAGCGGTATACGATATCCATTTCCTCATCTGTGATATCCAAAGCGAGAGGAGGAGCCGTTTCTTCGTCAAAGAATTCGCTCATGGTTATTCCGAATCCCTTGCAGATGGCCTGCAGTGTCGGGATGGTAGGATATGTCTTCCGATTGAACAGATTGCTCAGCGTGGAATTGGAAAGCCCGGATTCCTGCGCGAGCTTATAGACAGTCCAGTGCCGCTGGTTCAGTAACGTCCGGATACGGTTTAAAACATCATCGATTGACATAGACATTGGTTATTCCTCCTTTGAAAAACAAACCTCAAACATACTATACACGAGGGGAATAAAACTGCGTATAGGTAAGATGAGTATTATGCTGAGAGATAACACGTAAATGAGTAATAGATAAATAGGGTTTGAAAAATGATGGGAAGTTGAGATTTGAGGGGATTAGTCAAGACAAAAAAATGTAATGCACTGTCCACATTTTAATGTTAAAATATGGGTGGTGCATTATTTTTGTGCATGAACGTGAGGAGGAATTTTCATGGGCATTTATTTGAATCCCGGGAATGGTGGGTTTGAGAGAATTGTTAGTGGAAAATACATAGATAAAACCGGCCTGATCGGTGTGATTAATGAAAGAATCAATACAACGGGTTCGCTGATCTGCATCAGCCGTCCCAGAAGATTTGGAAAGTCTTATGCGGCAAAGATGATTTGCGCATATTACGATCATACCTGTGATTCTCATGCATTGTTTGACGGCAGGGATATAAGCAGAAAAAATAGTTATGAAAAATATATCAATCAGTATAATGTGATCAGTCTTGATATGGCGCAGATGATTGAAGAATCTGAGGGCGGTAACATAGTTGCATTTATAAAAGCAAAACTCATCGAAGAAATTTCGGAACAGTTCCCTGCTGTAAAAATCGACAGCTCATTTTCAAAGACCCTTGTGAACATGGTGGAAGCGTCGGGCAGAATGGTTGTCATGATCATCGACGAGTGGGATGCGCCGATCCGTGAGACACCGGAGTTTCAGGATGATTATTTAAAGTTTCTGAGGTCCCTTTTCAAGAGCAGCGTGGCGACGGCAAAGATTTTTGCTGCCGCATATATGACGGGGATTCTGCCAATCAAAAAGGATATGGGGCAGTCTGCGTTATCTGATTTCAAAGAGTTCACCATCATAAATCCCGGACCGTTTACCGAGTATACCGGCTTTAGTGAGGATGAGGTAAGAGGGCTTTGTGAGGAATATCACAAGGACTTTGCTGTCATGAAAAAGTGGTATGACGGATATGAGTTTGCAAAATACGGCTCTGTTTACAATCCATATTCGGTTATGGAAGCGATAGAATCGGATGAGTATTCATCTCACTGGCGAAAAACCTCAGCGGCCGAAAGTCTGATTACATATATAAATATGGATGAGGATGGGTTGCAGTCGGATATCTTAAAGCTGCTTTCGGGTGAGCATATCCGCGTGAATATCAGAAATTTCAAAAATGATTTCCGGACATTTACATCTAAGGATGATGTTTTAACACTGCTGATTCATCTCGGATACCTTTCGTATGACAGATCAACGGAAAGAGCCCGGATTCCAAACGAAGAGGTTAAACAGGAATTTGAGGATATGTTGGCGAATCCGAAGCACACCAAACTGTTTGAGCAGATCAGGACTTCGGAAAAGCTTCTGGATGACACGCTTGCCGGAAACGAAGCAGAGGTAGCAAGGGCGATTGAGCGAGTCCGTGAAACGAATTATGCGCCGCAGTATTACAACAGCGAGCAGGCTCTCCGGTACTGCATCAAGTTTGCTTATATCGTATGCGTGGACAGGTTTTTAAGGATTGAGGAGCTTCCCTCCGGACGCGGTCTCGCCGATGTTGTGTTCATCCCAAAGCGTGACACGGCATATCCGGCCATTATCATTGAACTGAAATGGGATAAGGACGAGGAACAGGCGCTGGGGCAGATTGATGAAAAGAAGTATGCAGCTGCGCTGGAAGGATATGACGGAGATATCGTGAAGGTGGGGATAAACTATGATTCCGATAAGAAAATCCACAGCTGCAGAATCGAAAAGATCAAAAGATAGAGGAAGAAAAAGGGGGAATTCGGTTTCAGGATAAAACCCTCAAAAAAGCCGTCTATTTTGCCTTGACAAATATACGTATACGTGATACAGTGATTTAGCGCGCTAAAGCGATAAATCACTGTATTTATTTTGAAAGTGTTCTCCGCAGGAAATCAAACGGACGCGCTCGTGAGAGCGTAGGCGGAGCAATCGACTTTCAAATCCGGTGGCCACAGCGTAGCAGGATAAACGATAGAAGGAGCAATAGCATGGCAATTAAGGTAATCCTTCTGGTGGTATTTTTCTCCGTCATGATCGGCGTGGGCTTTTACTCCCGGAAGAAGGCAAGAAGCGTAAATGATTACGTACTGGGCGGCAGAACGGTAGGTCCCTGGATCTCAGCTTTCGCTTTCGGTACATCTTATTTTTCATCAGTCGTATTCATCGGCTATGCCGGTCAGTTCGGCTGGAAGTTCGGTCTTTCCTCTACATGGATCGGTCTCGGCAATGCCTTCATCGGCAGCCTCCTCGCATGGCTCGTTCTGGGACGCCGGACAAGGATCATGACCCAGAAGCTGGATGCGAAGACCATGCCGGAGTATTTTGGAAAGCGTTTTGATTCAAAAGCACTTAGGATTGTGGGATCCATCATCGCATTCGTATTCCTGGTGCCCTACACCGCAGGTGTATATAACGGTCTGTCCCGTCTGTTCGGAATGGCCTTCGATGTGGATTACCGCATCTGCGTTATCGTGATGGCGGTCCTCACCGGTGTTTATGTTGTTGTCGGCGGATATATGGCGACAGCCCTGAACGATTTCATCCAGGGTATCATCATGCTGATCGGTATTGCGGCTGTTATCATCGCCGTACTGAACGGCCAGGGCGGTTTCCTTGCAGCTGTCAGGAAGCTTTCCGAGGTTCCGACAGATCCGGGCGTAACAACAACCGCTCTTCAGGGTTCGCAGGGACTTTTTGCAAGCTTCTTCGGACCGGATCCCCTGAACCTTCTCGGCGTTGTCATTCTGACATCTCTGGGAACATGGGGCCTTCCGCAGATGGTACAGAAGTTCTATGCCATCAAGGATGAGAAGTCTGTTCGTACCGGTACGATCGTGTCCACATTCTTTGCCATCATTATTGCAGGCGGATGCTACTTCCTGGGCGGTTTTGGCCGTCTCTTCAGCGATAAGGTTGTGGTTGGTGGTAAGGTGGCCTTTGATACCATCGTTCCGACCATGCTGGAGACCCTGCCGGACATCCTGATCGGTGTCGTTGTGGTACTGGTATTCTCAGCATCCATGTCAACACTTTCCTCTCTGGTTCTGACCTCCAGCTCAACCCTGACACTGGATCTCATCAAACCGGTGATGAAGAAGGATATGAAAGAAAAGACACAGCTGAATCTGATGCGTGTATTTGTTATATTTTTTGTAGCGATTTCCGTAGTACTTGCCTTTGATCCGCCGACATTCATTGCACAGATGATGGGCGTGTCATGGGGCGGTCTGGCCGGCGCTTTCCTGGCTCCGTTCCTCTATGGTCTCTACTCCAGAAAGATTACGAAGAGTGCGGTTTGGGCCAGCTATATTGTCGGCGTAGGATTTACCGTATTTAACATGATCACTTCCTGGATTCCGTCACCCATCAACGCAGGTGCGATCACCATGATCGCCGGCCTCGTAATTGTTCCGATCGTGAGTGCAATCACACCGAAGCCGGATAAGGAGAAGATTGATGAAATCTTCACCTGCTACGATGAAAAGGTTATGGTACACCGGATCAAGAGTCTGGAGGAAGAGTAGTCAGAAGGAGCAGAAAGCATCCAAACGCAGGAACAGAGGATGCTTTTGTGCCAGAAAAATATAGAAACAAACGATGCTTTGAAATAAACCAAAATGACTTGAAATATGCAAAGAAAACAGAAGAACGTAAAGTGGGAAATTTACACTTGCGTTCTTTTGTTTTCCGCATTATTATAGTACTGCTGTGCCGGTTTTCCACTTTATGTAATCTTGAATTTTAACAGTACTCTTGGTATGATATAACGTAAGATTCAGAGTGGATGGATAGCCGGGAACAAAGGGCCGCAGGAGCGGCTTCGGTGGATGAAACGGAAATGGGTTTGTATGAACAGACTGCCGGTAAGTTCATCGGAAAAAAGTAAGAAATAATAGGAAAGAAACAGAAGGATAAAAGAACGATGACCGAGGGACAAAAGAGAATAAGACTGAGTTCAGCGAAGATGATACCGCTGAGTTTTCTCTCGGCGATTGTGCTCGGAACGGTGTTTCTTCTGCTCCCGATGGCGACTGCCCCCGGGGAGACGACGAATTTTACGACCGCATTCTTTACATCCACGACTTCCTTCTGTGTAACCGGTCTTGTAGTGGTAGATACGTATGCGCACTGGACGCTGTTCGGCAAGGTTATTATCCTTATTATGATCCAGCTGGGCGGTCTGGGTATCATCACAACAGTTTCGGCTTTGATGTACAAGCTGCAGAAGAAGATGTCCTTCAGCCAGACACTTATGATCCATGATTCCTTCAGCCAGGACTCCATGTCCGGTCTGATCCGTTTCCTGCGCGGCGTTGTGCGGGGAACCTTCTTCGTGGAAGGTGTGGGCGCATGTCTCTACATGATTTCTTTTATCCCGGAATTCGGAACCGGGAAGGGCATTTGGATTTCCTGCTTTACGGCGATATCCGCTTTTTGTAACGCGGGAATCGATATCATCGGCCCGAACAGTCTCATCAACTATCAGTCGGATACGCTTGTCATGATCACGACCATGATGCTCATCATTCTGGGTGGTCTTGGCTACGTTGTCTGGTTTGATCTGTTCAGAGGTGCAAAAGAAGGCTTCAGGAAAAAATGGGGTCCCATCAGGATCTTGAAGCGGGTCAGCGAGCACTCCAAGCTGGTGCTTTCCCTTACCTTGTTCCTGATCCTGTCAGGCGCCTTGTGTGTATATATATTAGAACGAGATAATCCGGAAACGCTGGGCGGCATGTCGCTGGGGGATAAGATCCTGAACAGCCTGTTTCAGTCAGTGACCTTCCGAACAGCCGGGTTTGCGGCAGTACCCCAGGGAGCCCTTCGGGAATCGACCTGCTTTTTGGGCCTGCTTTTCATGTTTATCGGCGGTTCTCCCGTCGGTACGGCCGGCGGTGTGAAGACGGTGACTATGTTTGTGCTCATGCTGGATGCGGTAGCCTTTATCCGGAACCGGAATGAAAAGGTTGTGTTCCGCTACAGCGTTTCAAATGAACTGATCCGCAAAGCGAGTGCAATCGTTGTGGTGAGTATCAGCGTGACCTTTATTCTGACCATCCTTCTGATGGCATCGTGTCATACGGGCATGGTGAACGGCACCTATGAGATGTTCAGCGCAACGGCAACGGTCGGACTTTCCCGCGGACTTACGCCGTTGCTGAATACGGCAGGCAGATGGATCGTTATCCTGGCTATGTACTTGGGACGAATCGGTCCGATCTCCATGGCACTCTTCTTTACAGGAGGAGTAAGTTCGGAGAAAAACAAGGTACACTTTACGGACGGCCGTTATTATGTAGGATAGAAAGAGGACAAAAATGAACAAATCTGTAGCGGTTCTGGGGCTTGGCCGTTTTGGGAAGAGCCTTGCCAGAACTCTGTATGCATCAGGGGCAAACGTGATGGTGGCGGACCGGGATCCGGAACTCATCGAATCACTTGCCGGAACGTATAGTTATGGTATATCGGCGGATCTTTCTTCCGAGGAAGCGGTCCGCGGGCTGGGTCTTGAGGAAATGGATATCGTGGTCGTTGCCATGGCATCCGACCTTGCGGCGAGTGTGATGACTGTTATGCTGGCTAAGGAGCTGGGTGTGAAGACGGTCGTGGCCAAGGCATATGATGAACGGATGGGTAAAATCCTGACCCGCGTCGGGGCGGACCGGCTCATCTTTCCGGAGGACGAAACAGGCGCCAGAGTTGCCAGAAAGCTCCTTTCGGATAACTTTCTGGAATTCTTTGAAATCGATAAAAATCTCTGCCTTCTGGAGATGAAACCGAAGCCGGAGTGGGTCGGCAAAACGCTGATCGAACTGAATCTCCGCGGAAAATATCAGATGAACGTGGTGGCAATCCGGGATGCATCCAATAAGATGCATACGCTGGTGGATCCTTCAAGACCGATAGATGAGGACTGCGAGATGCTGGTTATCCTGGAGAAAAAAGGCCTCAGCAAGCTGTAACGCATCGGTGTGGGTTGACGCCGAAACAGAGGGTTTGCAGAGGACAGTCCCAAAAGGTGTATTTGGGTAGTATGCTGATAAGGGGGCGATAATTTGATAGATTATGCAGAAGGCTCCGGAAAGCAGTATCACATCGGAGTCGGTTCTGAGGATGTCGGAAAATATGTGATCCTACCGGGGGATCCGAAGCGATGCGCGGCAATTGCGGATTACTTCGATAATCCCGAAAAGGTAGGTGATAATCGTGAATTTGTTACGTATACAGGTTACCTGGAGGGGGAAAAGGTAAGTGTTACCTCCACCGGGATTGGCGGACCGTCGGCAGCAATTGCTTTGGAAGAGCTGTGCAGGTGTGGGAGCCGGACATTTATCCGGGTCGGAACCTGCGGGGGTATGCAGCTCGATGTGCTCGGCGGTGATCTGATCATTCCGACCGGTGCGGTCCGAATGGACGGAACCTCGAAGGAATATGCGCCGATCGAATTTCCGGCAGTGGCTCACATTGAAATTGTGGATGCCCTGCGGCAGGCTGCTGACCGGCTGGGCCTCAGGTATCATGCCGGTGTTGTACAGAGCAAGGACTCCTTTTACGGACAGCATGAACCGGAGAAGATGCCTGTCGGCTATGAATTGGCCAATAAATGGCAGGCGTGGATCCAATGCGGTGTACTTGCTTCCGAGATGGAATCGGCGACACTGTTTGTGGTGGGCGGAATCTTTGATGTCCGCATCGGTACGGTGCTTTTGACACTGGCCAATCAGGAGAGGGCTCTCGCCGGACTGCCCAATCCGCAGGCACATGATATAACCGGCGGAATCCGGACGGCTGTGGAAGCGATGCGGATTCTGATCCAAAAAGATAGAACAAAGATGTAATGGGGGAATAAAACAGTGGGTAAATTAAAAAACTTATTCGGTAAGAAAAAAGAGCAGGATTTTGGCGGCCAGCAGCAGGGCTACGGCCAGCCGCAGCAACCGTATCAGCCGCAGCAGCCTTATCAGCCGCAGCAGCCGTATCAGCCGCAGCAGCCGTATCAGCCGCAGCAACCGTATCAGCCGCAACAGCCTTACGGTCAGCAGCCGCAACAGCCGTACGGTCAGCCGGGATTCGGTCAGCAGCCTTACAGCCAGCCCCAGCAAACCTATGCTCCGCAGCAGCCTACCCAGCAGCAGATTTATGAGCAGGCTCAGCAGGAAGCAAAGGTAAGGGCAGAGCAGGAGACACAGCAGGCGGCAGCGGCAGCAGCAGAGCCCGCTCCGGAACCTGAAAAGCCGAGGGAGCCACTGCAGGGTGATGAGTACACCCGCGTACATACGATTGGTGAGACAGACTATCTGGTACTGAACAGCCAGGATATGGCATCTCCGGCATATCTGGAGTTCCTGCAGTCCACCAGCAATACAGTGCCGCCGCAGAAGGATGCAGACGGTTATATTAAGCATTCCCGCCGGAAGATGGAAGAAGACGCCCTTCTCGGACCGGAAGAGCAGTAAGAAGAGTAACAAAAGGATAGGATTTATAGAACCATGGACATTATCAAAAAAATCAGTGAAGAACTGGAAGTTAAGGAAACACAGGTACAGGCGGCGGTGGAACTTCTCGATGAGGGGTGCACCGTCCCCTTTATTGCCCGGTACAGAAAAGAAAAGACCGGCGCACTGAACGATGAACAGCTCCGTCATCTTGCGGAAAGACTGGAGTATCTCCGCAGTCTGGAAGAAAAGAAGGAGACTGTACTGAAAACCATCGAGGAGCAGGGCAAGCTGACGCCGGAGCTCAGGGAGGAGATTCTGGCGGCGGAAACACAGGTAAAACTGGAAGACCTGTACCGCCCCTACCGGCCGAAGAGAAAGACGCGCGCATCCGTCGCAAAGGAAGCGGGGCTCCAACCGCTCGCGGATATGATCCTGGAGCAGAAGACGGAAGAACCGCTGGAAAAGCTTGCCGAAGCCTTCATCAATGAAGAAAAGGGTATCAAGGATGCGGCAGCTGCCCTGGCCGGTGCTTCGGATATCATCGCGGAGGGAATCAGTGATTCGGCCGATTACCGCGAATGGATCCGTGAGAAGACAGAGCAGAAGGGTGTTCTGATTTCTGAAGCAAAGAATCCGGAAGAAAAATCCGTTTACGAAACCTATTATGAATTCTCCGAGGCGGTTTCCAAGATTGCCGGCTATCGGGTGCTGGCCATCAACCGAAAAAAAAAAAAAAAAATCCTTACCGTAAAGATCGAGGCACCGGAGGAGGATATTCTTCGTTACCTGAACCGGAAGACCCTGACAAAGAAGACTGCGGAAAAGGATAATGCTCCCGGCTCTCTTCGTGCATTTCTGGAGGCCGCGGTGGCGGATGCCTACTCCCGGCTCATCCAGCCGGCGATCGAACGTGAGCTTCGGAACATGCTGACAGAGAAGGCGGAGGACAGTGCCATCGATGTATTCGGCAAGAATTTGACGCAGCTTCTGATGCAGCCGCCTATTGCCGGTCAGACCGTACTTGGCTGGGATCCGGCCTTCCGGACGGGCTGCAAGCTCTGTGTGGTCGACCCCACCGGAAAGGTGCTGGATACGGCAGTCATCTATCCGACGGCACCCACCAACGAAAGAAAGATTGCGGAGGCAAAGGCAAAGCTGAAGCAGTTTATTAAAAAATACGGCATTACGCTCATTTCCTGCGGAAACGGTACCGCTTCCCGGGAGTCGGAGCAGATCATCGTTGAGCTTCTCCATGAGATTCCGGAGAAGGTGAGCTACGTGATCACCAATGAGGCCGGTGCCTCGGTCTACAGCGCAAGTAAGCTTGCATCGGAGGAGTTTCCGGAATTCGATGTGGGACAGCGCTCTGCGGCATCCATTGCCCGCCGCGTGCAGGATCCGCTTGCGGAACTTGTGAAGATCGATCCGAAATCCATCGGTGTCGGCCAGTACCAGCATGATATGGACCAGAAAAAGCTCGGCGAAGCACTGGGCGGTGTGGTGGAAGCGGCAGTGAACAAGGTCGGCGTAGACTTAAATACAGCATCCGTTCCGCTCCTCACCTATGTTTCCGGCGTGTCGAAGGTCATTGCAAAGAATATTGTCAGCTATCGTGAGGAGCATGGCGGCTTCAAGGACAGAAAAGAACTTCTGCAGGTACCGAAGCTCGGCCCGAAGGCCTTTGAGCAGTGTGCAGGCTTCCTCCGGATTAGCGGCGGAACCAATCCGCTCGATGCAACAGCTGTACACCCGGAGAGCTATGCGGCAACAAATAAGCTCCTGCAGAGCCATGAACCGGCGGAGCTCGGAAAGCTGTCTGCCAAAGAAAGGGAGGCCCTTGCGGAGGAGACCGGCATCGGTAAGCTTACGCTGGATGATATCATTGAAGAGCTTCTTAGACCGGGGCGTGATCCGAGAGAGGATATGCCGAAGCCCATCCTTCGGAGTGATGTACTGGATATGAAGGATCTGCAGGAGGGCATGATCCTGAAGGGAACCGTCCGGAACGTGATCGACTTCGGTGCATTTGTGGATATCGGTGTGCATCAGGATGGTCTGGTGCATATTTCCCAGCTGACGAATAAGAAATTCGTAAAGCATCCGCTGGAGGTCGTGAGCGTCGGGGATATTGTAGAAGTGAAAGTGCTGAGCGTGGATCCGGAGAAAAAACGGATTGGACTTTCTATGATCCTGTAGTAGATAAATCGGTGTATCGGCTTCCAAGCATGGGCATGAGAGCTTACACGAAGAAGATTTTGGAAAAAATTGATAAAAGTGCTTGCAAAACGAGAATGATTATGGTATATTCATTCTTGCTGTAAGCACATTGGGGTATCGCCAAATGGTAAGG
>CACYDN010000112.1 GCA_902773185.1 uncultured Lachnospiraceae bacterium
AAGATAAGAAGCAAAAGGAAAAGAAGGGCGGCGGCGGTGCGATAGCGCTCGTGCTTCTTCTTGCGCTTCTCGGCGGCGGTGCCGGCTATGGATACGGCCAGGGCTGGTTCGATAAAGATGATAAATCCAGTAAATCAGGATCGGCCGACGAGGATGATAAAGATGGACAGACCACAGAGGCCCAGGCAGCTACGGAAGCTGTAGATCCTGCGGCTGACGGCAAGATTGTGATTACTGTATCGGACGGAAAGATTTCCGCAGACGGAAAAGAGTGCAAGGATGCTGCCGAGCTGAAGGAATATATCCTTTCTGTGAATAAAGACGGAACCGCTTATGAGCTTGTAGATGACCATGCCATCAAGGCTACCTACGATGAGGTAAAGGAAGTCCTCAGCGGTCTGAAGTACGAATTTACCGAGAAGAAGGCTGAATAATGAAAATCACCGTGTCTATGCCCGTTTTCGGGTTACAAGGCACGGTATTTTTTTCAATTTGAAGAAATAACAAGGGGGTTATGTTTATGGAATTTATGGAGGTTGTTGAGGCAAGAAGAAGTGTACGTGCATATAAGACAGATGCCGTACCACAGGAGACAGTGGAGAAGGTGATTCGGGCCGCACAGCTGGCGCCCACATGGAAGAACAGCCAGACCGGCCGTTACTATGTGATCATGTCAGAGGAAAAGCGGGCGGAATTCCGTGAGAAATGCCTGCCGGAGTTTAATGCAAATAACTGCAAGGATGCACCGGTTCTCATTGTCTGCACGTTTGAGGCAAACCGCGCCGGATTTAACCGTGAGGGCATTCCGGATAATGAGCTGGGAAATGAGTGGGGGGCTTATGATCTGGGTCTGCAGACGGAGAATCTTGTGCTTGCAGCAAAGAATGAAGGACTGGATACGCTGATCATGGGCATCCGCGACGGAGATGCCATTCGTGCGTTCCTCGGTGTACCGGAGAGTCAGCATGTAGTATCTGTTATCTCCATGGGCTATCGGGATATCGATCCGGAAATGCCGAAGCGGAAAGAGCTGGAAAAGGTGGCTGTTTTCCTGTAGGGGATAATACAATTGAATAAACAATAAAAGAGGTTCGTCTCTCCCGGTTGGGAAAGACGAACCTCTTTTGTGCGAAGGCGAGTCATCAGAATGCTAGATGCTCGCATTATTTCGGTTACGCCTATGAACGGTTTTTCATACGGCGGATCAGCTTTGTCACTTCCACAATCGGGATGATCAGGAATGCAATACCGATTGAGATGAAGAAGTTCTTTCCGCTGATGGCGGTGAAGTGGAACGCCTTCCGGAAGAAGGGGATGAAGAGTACTCCTGCTGTCAGAAGGAAGGACCCAAACAGGGTGATCCAGAGGATTCCGTTCTGCTTCTTAAGGGAAAGGAGGCTTCTGTCGCGGGACCGCATATTGAAGCTGTGGAAAATCTCAGCAGCGGAGAGCGTCAGGAATGCCATGGTCATGCCGGTTGCAGAGGTCTGGATCTTCCAGTTGCCCATCTCGCTGTGGTGGCCCATAAAGTAGGCGCCGATGGTAAGCAGGGCAATCAGGAAACCCTGGAAGACCACATCGAAGCCGAGACCGCCGGCGAATATGCCTTCGCTCTTTTTCCGCGGCGGCCGATTCATACTGTCCTTATCAGCCGCTTCCGTACCCAGTCCGATGGCCGGGAAGCAGTCCGTGATCAGGTTAATCCACAGAAGGTGCGCCGGTTTCAAAATGGTAAAGTTCATCAGTGTTGCAATGAAGATGGCAAATACTTCCGCCAGGTTGGAGGAAAGCAGGAACTGGATCGCTTTCCGCAGGTTATCGTAAATCCGGCGGCCCTCGGCCACAGCGGTTACGATGGTGGCAAAGTTGTCATCCGTCAGAATCATATCCGCAACGTGCTTGGTAACGTCCGTTCCGGTGATGCCCATGCCCACGCCGATATCGGCGGACTTGATGGAAGGTGCATCGTTGACACCGTCACCGGTCATTGCGGTAACCTCGCCGCGGGCCTTCCAGGCATTGACGATACGAACCTTATGCTCGGGCTGTACGCGGGCATATACGGAATAATCTACAACATGCTCCGCAAAGTATTCATCGGAAAGCTCGGAAAGCTCAGCACCGGTGATGGCCATCTGGCCTTCGCCCAGGATACCGAGCTCCTTTGCAATGGCAATGGCGGTATCTTTGTGATCGCCGGTAATCATGACCGGGCGGATGCCGGCGGAGCGGCATTCCTCGATTGCGGCCTTTACTTCCGGCCGGATGGGATCCTTCATGGCGGAGAGGCCGATGAAGGTCAGCTCCTGCTCAAGGGCATCAGCCTCATAGGAGGCGGGCTCAGCCTTCGCGCGGGCCATGCCGAGTGCCAGAACACGGAGCGCCTGGTCGGCAAATCCTTTATTGACAGCAGCGATTTCCTTCCGCTTTTCATCCGTTATGGGAAGAATTTCTCCGTTATCGGCAAGGTAGGTCGTGCAACGGCCGAGAACCATGTCCACGGCGCCCTTGGTGAACCGGACGACATCGCCTTCCGGAGCGGTGTGAACAGTGGTCATCATCTTCCGGAGGGAATCGAAGGGCGCCTCGCCGATACGCGGGTATTTCGCGGACAGATCGGGCTTGGGAAGTCCGTTCTTTCCGGCATCCGCTACGAGAGCACATTCGGTCGCTTCACCGACAGCCTCTTCGTTTTCCCACTCCGCATCACTGCAGAGCGCCATACCGGTCATGAGAAGCTTTGCATCGGGTGTGAAGCGGTCAACAACAGTCATCTTATTCTGGGTCAGGGTTCCGGTCTTATCCGAACAGATAATGCCTGCACAGCCCAAGGTTTCCACGGCGGTGAGCCGCCGGATAATGGCATGGTTCTTGGACATCTTGGTGACGCC
>CACYDN010000113.1 GCA_902773185.1 uncultured Lachnospiraceae bacterium
CCGGCGTTTTCAGATCCGGTTTCTTATGATGATGTTCTGAATCTTCTTCGTGATCCAAGTGAACTCGCCATGGATGCGAATCTTGCAGCAGAGCATCTGAACCTCCCGGTGCCGAAGCTTCAGACGGAGATACTGCCCGGGGAGGATAACCTTACGATCGCGGAGCAGGATAAGGATATGGACGAGTATTATGAAGATGAGGAGCTATACGATCGTTGGGCAGAGGAATATGTCCGCGCCGGATTGGAGGCCATTCCGGAGGAACATCTGGATAGCATTGCCCAGCAGCTGGGAGATGAAATGTTGGCCCTGGAGGAGGGATATGAAAAGATATTCCCCATGAAACAGGAATTCGCGGAAGCACTTTCGTGCTTCTGTGAGATGGCAGACCGGATACCGGCGAATACCGGTACTGTTTTTGAAATGGCTGTCAATCTTTATCTCATGAGACATGATATGTCGCCGCTTTCTGACCGGGATACCTTCTGGCGGGTACATGCGGAATGTGAGACTGCGCGGAGACGTGTAAACAGAAAGGCATGGGAAAGAAGGGGGCAGAGAGCATGAACTTTGTGAGAACGATTTATGACCGCCTCTTTCTGGATTACAGGGTGTCTCTGAAAGACGCACGGGATTCGGAGGATAAGATAAACCCTGCGGAGAATAGTGTAATCTACCGCTATTTCCTGGATAGGAAGAGGAAAGAGCTCGGCAGGGGAAAGAGAAAGACTGCCATGGAGATGCTCATCGAAGCCGGTCGGACAGAGGAGAAGGCCGATTATCTCCGGCGCATCCTTACGTATATGTGCGAAGATCCCCTGCGCTACCGCGAAGGACATGTGTATAAAAGCGAATCGGAGCCCGGGGAGAAGGAAGAGGAAAAACGAATCTATCTTTTGGGTCTAAGGCCGCTTCTTCGTGCGGCAGGAAGCAGCCTTGCCGGGAAGCAGGAGGCAAAGGTCGCGGAGGTAAGACGGGAACTGGAAGCCCTTCGGGATGATCTGGATCAGAATCAGAAAAGGGCAAAGCAGATTGCGGACGGGATTCCCGCAGCGGAGTGGGAAAGCCTGACAGAGTATCTGTTTCGGACGGCGCTCCATGAAACCATCAAGGTCTTTTTCCGGGATATGGGGTACAGCTTTTCGGAGGAAGTACACAGGGCGGATCTCCACAGCCGGAAGGTGAACAAGGTGCTGGACCTTCTGGAGTACTGCGGGAGTGAGATGAATGTAACAATCGCGTTCGGTGAGGAAGCGGGAAACAGAATAGATTTGCAGCCGGAAGCGTGCAATCTTTTGCTGGACATACTGAACCGGGCGGGTGAGGATGAGAATTATGACGGGGGCTTTGTTCCGCTCATCATCTCGCCCTACGGGCATATGCTTTGCATTCTCGGAAGGGATTATTACAGATGTATGTTTTCGGAAACGGATTTCCGGGAACACAGCGGCAAAATAGCGCGAAGCGATAAGAAAAAACGTTACGCGTTCGGTGTTGTTGGTCCCGTGCTGGATCCTAAGGATTGGGGCAGTGAGTATTCCGGACTGCAGTATGAAATATGGGGCGATTCCCAAACCGATTTCAGCAGCGGGATGGATTTTGCGAATGCGGAGAGCCGGTTCCGTTCGTGGACGGGTAGGGCAAAAGATGTATTTATTGAATGGAATGAGGCATTGGCCATCCGGGTAGACAAGATGGGACAGCTGGGATTTCTTGGTACGTTTTTCGGGTTCGACACTTCCGGCGCGGACGAAGCAGAAGGGCAGTATCGTGCATCGAGGGAGGAGCTTCTGCAACGTGAAGAAGCTTATGTGAGAGAAGCCATGCGGTGACGATTCTGAAACAGAATGAAAGAGCCATCGTGTATTTTCCGGTTTATATGACGGGGTTATCGAAACTTTATCTTGACGAATAGCCGTATTCGTTATATTCTTAAGATGCTTTTCGGTTCGCAGCTTAATCGGGGCCGGAAGCATCTTAAGTCAGCTGGGGTTGTAGTTCAGCTGGGAGAACGCTTGCATGGCATGCAAGAGGTCGTCGGTTCGAGTCCGATCAGCTCCAAAGCAAAAAAATGGTTGAAATTCCTTTGTTGGAAGGGATTTCAACCATTTATTTTTATGAAAAAATATTGCCATATAGTGGGCGAGCTAAACATGCGTAAGCGTATATTCGGCGGCGAGACCTGCATATGCGAGGATGGCGTCGTTACGCCTTAGAAAGTTGTCGGAAAGAGAAATGAAGCGCTGCTTTTTGGAAAAGCTTTCCCGGAAGTGTTGCAGATTCCCTAAAGGTCGGGGAAGGGATTCGGCTCCCTGTTTCTCCGATGCAAGGAGAGGAATGAAAAAGCCGCTTCGTTCTTCAAATCCATCATTTTTCTGTCCATAGAAATAATAGAGCGGCTCCGTGCGGATCGGAACGGTGAGCTTTGCTTCTGTTCCTTTTGCGGAAAGAGAAGACAGCCGGCTTACCGTATCGATGGGATGCGGAAGAGGCAGCCGGAGCTTTGTATGGATAAGCAGCTGCAGGCCGCTTTTTGTTTCCGTAACGGAAACGCCGGTCGGTTCATCCGGATGGAAAAGCTGGCGGATGCCGAAGATGCCGGAAAGAAGAAGCATGCCCTCCATATCATCCCGGTTATGCTGCAAAAGAAGTTCCCTTTCCCGGCGTCTGTCTGTTGTAATATAGTCCCAGTAAACGGAAATCAGCTGACCGCCGTCCATCTGATCGATGCGGTCGATGCCGAGATAGCGTTCGACCGTTTTTTGTTTCACGTTGGGCATGCCGAGCGAACTCTTTAGGGGCCGGATCAGCTTCAGAAGGTCGGCGGACGGCATATCGGTCAGATGGCGGAATGAAAGGCTGTTTTGTTGGGCAGGCGGAAGTAGACGGAGCCGTCCTTCCAGAAACGGTATATCGAAGCGGTCACCGTTAAAGTTCATCAGAAGATCAAAGTCCGGAAGAAGAGTATAGAAATCGCGTATGACAGCCGGCTCTGACATGCCGTCATCGTTAAACAGCTGGCAGATTTCCCAGTTTCCGTTCGGAAGCCGGTAGGAAAGTCCGATCAGATAGACAATGGCTCTGTCCGGCGTAAATCCGGTCGTTTCAATATCAAAAAAGAGAATACGCTTTCCGGGGTATTCTGTTTCCAGTAATTCTATGTAGGGCAGGTTTTCTGCCGAAATCTCTTCTCTGATCGTAGTCATGTTTTGTTTCCTTTAGCAAAGTGAAATTTAGTGCTGCTGTTTCCTCCGGCGTGATTTCCAAACAGAACCGTTCATCTGCCGGATGTCTGTTCTGCGGGATTTCTCCCGGACGCATTATGCTGATTATACCATCCGTGCTTTGTCCGGGCAATCTTGTTCTTTACGATTATTTCGGTAGAGTATATAATATTTTTGAAAATTGTTTTAATTTTATGCTGGGCTACAGAGAGGCTTTTGTTGCGCTTTTGTTACGCTTTTGGGTGTAGGATGGGAAAAAGAAAAGTCTAATGTAAAGTATTCATTTCAGGAGGGAAAAAAATCATGCCACGGAAGAAGCTTAAGAATCAGGCCCTTAATTATGCGGAAAAAAAGAGATATTTCGACTTTATGAAATACGGAACGGATTTTGCAAACCTGTTGGACCTGTATGACCCTGATTTTAAAGAAACTCAGAAACGATTCCAGAACAATATTGAATTTGTAAACCATGGTCTGCCTTTATACGGCATTCAGATGACGGATGGTGAGATGAGTGATGGATTTGACCCTCTCATAGACGAAGTGAATGACAGTATAAAAAAAATACAAAAAAACGTAAAGGAATATTCCGGTGAATTTAAGGAGCTGTTTGAGGCACAGCTGGATACCTTTAATCCCGCGAGTGGGGACAGATTATCGATTTGGATGGAGGACCCTGTGTTGGAGGGTTTATTGGTTATGTTTGGAAGCGGACCCGTTCTCGTGGATTCTGTCAGAGAACAGGTGGAAATGGATGATCCAAGTAATCCGGGGCAGAAGAGAATTTTTGAATTGCAAAAACCGGTCATTATCCAGGAAAACCTCAGGCGTCGGAAAGAAGCTATGGGGAAGTTCGGTCAGCTCTATACGGATGTAGCGGTTTCTCTGAAAAATCTGATGATGCTTCGATATGAGCGGCAAAAGGCGGAAGCGGATAATAAACTTGGTCTGGATGAAACGTATGCAGAGCGGTATGCGTCTGCAATGGAAGATTTTACGTCAAAGTATGATAAACTGAGAAATGCACATATCGAATATCATAAAAGAAAAGACCTTACGAATGAGCAGAAGGAACTGAACTCGTTTCCGCGCGAAAATATGAAAATATTTGAAAATCGCCTGTCAGAAATAACGTCTGCGGATCCCGGCTTTTCCAACCGGAATACGATGTATTCCAAGGTTGCGAATCTGAAGGGGCAGGCAAAAGCAATCAGGAACGGCTGGTCAGTAGAGGATGCTCGTATTCTTGGCCACATCTATTATCTGAAGGCATACATTGAGGAGAGTATCAAAAACAATCGAATCGAATCAAATATCGCAAACAGTCAGGAAGATAAAGAAAGAGCCAGACAGAAGCTGAGTCAGCTTGAGGAGGCACAAAAGGAAATTGCGCCTATTTTTGACAAATATGATAATGTTAATAAGCCGGGCTTCTTTGTAAAAAGAGATGCGCTGAATACCATAAAGGCTTTTCATGAAAAATATCCTGACGCGATCGGATCAAGCGATAATATGAAGAATGCACTGCATTCCCTGTCCGATCTCTGCACCGATCCCTTTGAATTTAAAGGCAAGACCCAGCTTCAGCAGGCAGAGCAGATTCAGAAAATGATGGACGATGTGACCAGCTTTGGCCATTCTTCCGGAAATTTTGACAACCTTCATAAGAGCGTAAAACTGCTTGTAAAGATGGCAAAAGAGAATCCAAATATGACAAAGGAGCAGTTTGAGGCTTACGAGAGGCAGGTTAAGGTAGTCAAGGAGAATGCCAGAATTTATCTGGCCGGCAAGAATAAGGAAGCAGAGGATTATAGAAACAAGAATAATGGCAGGAAGCTGAGACGAAAAGAGTATACCTGCAAGCGGATCAATGCTGTCAGCGACCTGATGGATGCACTTGATTCCCATCTGGCAGCTTCCGCAACACCGGAGAATGCACCGGAATATGCAGGAACAGAAGCTGATATTCTTTATCAGCAGCATTTGAAAAACATTGCCCGGCAAGAAGCAATCGTTACTGAATATGGATTTGATCCGAAGAATCCGGAAACCTTCCGTAAGGCAGAACAGAAGCTGGGCGAACTGGCTATGCTCCTGGCGAATAACAATGGCAAGGGCGGATCCGATAATGGTAAATACAGTGATACGATGAGGGCTGTCAGAGTGGCAAGGCAGAAGCTTGATGAATTTGCTAAAGCGGGTCAGCCTCTTACCTGGCCGCAGATTGCAGACTTCAGGCGTCTCGTATCGGATATTAATTCATCTGCAAGTACATATCGGCAAAACAAAACGAATATCAATTCCGATTATGCGGCAGGACGCGTGGATGCCATCAGAAAGGTGGAGGAAGTATCCAATGGAATTCTGAATCATTTCATGGATCTGGAAACCGAAGAAGCTGAAAAGGCAGAGGAAAAAGCCTTCGGTGATAGGTATAAGCTTTTGGATAGTATGAATATTGAAAGTGAGTCCAACAAGGAAGCTTTTTATGGTAAAAAGTATTCAAATCCTGAAATGAGAAGTGGTGCAAAGTACGGGTATAATTCACTTAGATCGGCAGCATTAAACATAGCTGTTTCAAGACTTCTTCTTGAGGGGCACAGTCTTGATGATATAACAGATCCCCAAAAGCTTCGACAGGAAAAAGAGGCTATGTTCGATGTTGTTATGACACATATGAAGAACGGTACAAAGGCAGATCAGGAATGGATTGCCGAAACAATCTATAAGGGGCGGGAGGCTATCTGGAAGAAACAGGATGAACTGATCGGGAAGGTGAATCTGTCCGATCCCAATCTGTTACAAAATAAGACCTTTTGTCAGATGCTCAGTTTGGCGCATGTTGAGTTTGATATCTGGCAGGAAATGAGCAACTGTAAAGAAGAAATTGTGGCGCTGGCACAAAAAGATCATCCGGAACTGGATACCTATGAAAAATTCAAAGGCTGGTGGTCCGAAAGAAATCCGATGGATGAATTACACAGTGCCGTTACGAAAATTCGTGAGTGTTCTCGCGGTTCATTGGAGGGTGATGAGCAAGCATACGGACAGATTAGCCGTGTCCTGCAGAATGATATCAAGAGAAAATTGCATTTGAGTCATTTGATCGATATGCAGAAAAACCATCCGGAGGTTCCTTTCCGTGAGTGGAATGTCGGAAAGCTAGAGGAGCTTACAACTTTGGAATCGATGTGCATGACTAAAATCACTCCGCAGTTCAAAGCTCTGCAAGAAGATAGTGCATTAATCAGACCGATGCTGCCTTCCATTGTAAAGGGCGAATTGACGAAGAATATGAAGGCCGATATAAACATGGATACCCTTGAGACGCACGTGGAAGGTTATCCGACTGTTGCTGAGATTCAGTCCATGGCGCAGGATGCAAAGAAACAGGCCGATGAAGCAAGGATTGCTGGAGAGAACGAAGCCTTTTTGAAGAAAGCGGAAGAGGCGCAGAAGCGTCTCGAGGGAGGCAAGGAAAATTATAAGCACAGCGCAAAGAAGTATTTCAAGGATGCTGCCTATGCAACGGTTGCGGCTCTCTATAAGGGATCTGGCAAAAAATTGCCGGTTGATCAAGAGACCGGCCTTAAGATGAATCTGGAGGAATATGCAAACAGTCTGGTTGCTAATACAAAAACACCCTTTGTTAATTCTCTCCGTGTCGAAGGTAAGCATAATGAGTTTATCTCACCGGTAAAAGTGGCAAGCCGTTTGAAGGATGAGAAGTTTATTAAGAATATGGTCGAAGAGAACAACAAGATTGCCGAAAGAAATATTCGGGAGAAAAACCGGAAACATATGGCTGACATGATGAAAAATCATGTGAAGAAGGTCGGCGGCAAGGTAGTACCGCAGGGGCAGAATGCGCAGCCGGGTTCCAAGAATAATACGAATTCGGAAGGCCCCAAAATGAATGGTCATTCCTGATCCAAGTGCGAATCTATAACGGTAGCACCGGTAATCAGTTATGAAAATAGTTTCCAATATGGAAAAATAAGATTTACGTTTCGGAAATCCACCTTACAGGATAGTTCCTGTGAGGTGGATTTCTTCGTTTCAGTCTGACCGAGTACGAACCGGCTGTGGATGGTTTTGTCGATATCGAAACTGTGGGCTGTGACAAGGATGGCCTCGTAACCTTTGGTGCGATCCCTTACACCATGAGCGATGTGGGGACGCATATTTACCGGATCAGCGAAGTACGGGAGAAGGAGATTCAGAATATCCTGTATGTGGCAGAGGATATCCGGATGCTGTTACTCCTGATGCTGATCTCGGCAGGGATGACGATTTATCTCATTTCGGAGAAGAAAAAGCAGCAGAAAAAATAACATAATTTTATGTTGAAAGATTGAAAATATGTGATATAATATGTGAAGAGATTATGTATTGGAGGATTCTGGACATATGATGCAACCGAGTGATATCAGAACAACTTTCGGCAAAGGCCTGTTCGGCTACAAGAAGGCAGATGTTGACAGTCACATCGATGTTGTCAGCAGAGCATATGACGATCTCTTCAAGGAAGTGAACAAGCTTCGCGAAGAAAATGAGCGTCTGAACAAAGTTGTAGAAGAGAACAGAGTAAAGATCTTCGAGCTGGAGAAGCTGGCGAAGGAAGAACCGAAGAAGGACAACAAGAAGTCCGGTGCTTCATCCAAGGTGGGAGCAGCGGAGGAAGTAAAGGAAGAGTCCAACACTTCCAAGTTCTTTAAGCAGGCAGAAGAGGATGCTACCGTTTTCGGCGGCGACGATGATGAAGTCTTTGTTGGCGAGATTGAAGATAACCGCAAGACAAAGAGTAAGGTAATGATCGGCGACGGCGAGGAAGAGTCAGCAGACGACTTTGAGTTCCTGTAAATTGATGTGGTAAAAAGAAGAAGTGCTGCAGATTTGTCTGCAGCACTTTTTTCGTTATATGAGGAAAAATTATGTATGCATATATTACCGGTTCTTTGGAAAAGATCGGGACAGATCATGTGGTCCTCGATGTTGGCGGTATCGGTTACGAAATCCGCGTCTCCGGGTCGTGCATCGGCCGGATCGGCGACATGAAGGAAAAGGTCAGGCTCTATACATCCTTTCAGGTGCGAGAGGATGCCCAGGAACTGTATGGATTTTTGACGGAAGAGGAAAAGAAACTCTTCCTCGCACTGATCTCGGTCAGCGGGATCGGTCCGAAGGGGGCAATCGCCATTCTGGATATTCTTACACCGGATGAGCTCGCGGAAGCGGTTCTGACCGGGGATGATAAACGGATTGCAAAGGCAAAGGGCGTAGGCCTGAAGAGTGCCCAGAAGGTCATCATCGAGCTGAAGGATAAGATTGCTCTTCCATCCTTTATGGAGGATGGCGGTGCCGTTTCCAAAGGCTCCGCGGCACCATCATCGGCTTCCTCCGCTGTAGTTGAGGTACTCACAACGCTTGGCTATTCCGCCTCCGAGGCGACGGCGGCCGTGAGGAAGGTAAAGGAGAAAGACCTGAAGACAGAAGAGCAGATTCTGAAGGAGGCGCTGAAGAATCTGTAACCGATTCGGTCTTCTGATGTACGCGTTGCTTAATGGACGGAATCATTTGAACTGTGCGGGAAACAGAACCTGCAGGAGGATTCATGGAAAGAAGAATCATTACTACGGAAGAGGCACCGGAGGATCATTTTCTGGAAAGCGGTCTCAGACCGCGGTCTCTCAGGGAATACATAGGGCAGGAAAAGGTAAAGAAAAACCTGCGCGTTTTTATAGAAGCGGCAAAGAAACGGAAGGAACCGCTGGACCATGTTCTGCTGTATGGGCCTCCGGGACTCGGCAAAACGACGCTTGCGGGAATCGTGGCGGAAGAGATGGGGGTGAATATTAAGATTACCTCCGGTCCGGCCATCGAAAAACCGGGCGAAATTGCGGCTATTCTGAACAATCTGTCGGAAAACGATGTCCTTTTCATCGATGAGATCCACCGGCTGAACAAGCAGGTGGAAGAGGTGCTCTATCCGGCGATGGAGGATTTTGCCATTGATATTGTGATCGGAAAGGGCGAAGGGGCACGATCCATCCGCCTGGATCTGCCGCATTTCACGTTGATCGGCGCCACAACAAGGGCAGGTATGCTTTCGGCACCACTCCGTGACCGTTTCGGTGTCGTAAACCGGCTCGAGTATTATGAAGTGACGGAGCTCATGCAGATTGTTATGAAATCGGCGGAAAAGCTGGGCGTATCCATCGATGATGAGGGTGCGCTGGAGATTGCCAGACGCTCCAGGGGAACACCGCGGCTTGCTAATCGTCTGCTGAAAAGAGTCAGGGATTTCGCAGAGGTTGAACATCAGGGCAAAATTGATTATAATGTTGCTCATGAGGCACTGTTCCGTCTGGATGTGGATTCCTTTGGTCTGGACAGAACGGACCGGAACCTGCTGGAAACGATCATCATGAAGTTCGGAGGCGGTCCGGTGGGCCTGGAGGTTCTTGCCGCATCCATCGGTGAGGATGCAGGAACCATTGAGGATGTTTACGAGCCGTATCTCATCCAGCATGGACTGCTGAACCGCACACCGAAGGGAAGAATGGCAACGGATCTGACATACCGGCATCTCGGTATTACGAA
>CACYDN010000114.1 GCA_902773185.1 uncultured Lachnospiraceae bacterium
TCCAGTGTAAAGGCCAAGCATCTGGACTTTATCATCATAGATATCATCAGCATCATCGGCTCCTTCTGGTTGGCATACCTTGTCTGGCTGCCCCGGGAGGAGAAGAAGACCGCTATCGACTTCTACAGCCGCGTCTGCATAGCAGTTGTGGTAATGTATATTATTTTGATGCTCTTTAACACCTATCACAAGAGTATCCTCAGGCGGAAGAAATTCCGGGAGCTTTGGTGTGTAACGGTAGTGAATATTGAACTGCTGGCATCCATCATAGCTCTTCTTTTCATTATGAAGGAGTCGAGCACCTACTCCCGAATGACCTTCGGTCTGTTCTTTGTCTTTGATATCGTGATCATGTTTCTCTTCCGGTGCATCCGGAAGAAGATCATCTGGCGCAGGTTCTGGAGCGGGAAGGAAAACAGCAAGGTCATGATCGTGACCTACATGAATACAGTGGACCGCTACCTGAATGCCCTGCAGATCAAAAACAACGGTTATTATCAATTTTCCGCAATCGTCCTGATTCCGGATTCCCATAATAAGCCGGAGGATTTCCCCAAAGAGATTCAGGGAATTCCTGTCATCCGCAAGGAAGAGGTTTTGGATTTCGTCAAGGAAAATGTCGTGAACGAGGTTTATCTTCTGGCGAAGCATGGGGAGTCCAGCCGCATCGCGGACAGCTTCCTCAGCATGGGTATCACCACGCATATCGGACTGGATCTGGAGCTTAAGAATCTGCCGAATATGCAGATTGATGACGTAAATCCGTATACGGTGATCACAACCTCCATCAGTCCGGGAACACCGGGCGAGCTGATCATCAAGCGGCTGTTCGATATTATCGTCAGTGTGATCGGTCTCATCTTTACGGGAATCATCATGATCTTCCTCGCACCCATCATCAAGAAGCAGTCACCGGGACCGGTGCTCTTCAAGCAGAACCGGGTGGGTAAGAACGGTAAGGTCTTCAAGATGTACAAGTTCCGTTCCATGTACACGGATGCGGAGGAGCGGAAGAAGGAGCTCATGGAACAGAATGAGATGCAGGGGCTCATGTTTAAGATGGACAACGATCCGCGAATCTTCCCCGCAGGTAAATTTATGCGGAAGACCAGTCTGGATGAGTTCCCGCAGTTCTGGAACATTCTGAAAGGCGACATGTCCCTCGTGGGAACACGGCCGCCGACACTGGATGAGTTTAAGCAGTATGCGCCACACCATCTGTCACGTCTCGCGATGAAACCGGGGCTTACGGGTCTCTGGCAGACCTCCGGCCGGAGCGATATCACGGACTTTGAAGAAGTGGTACGGCTTGACAATGAGTACATCCGGAATTATTCGATCGGACTCGATACGAAAATTTTGGTCAAGACCTTTACGGCAGTCCTGAAGATGGACGGCTCGAAGTAAAATGACTCTCGAACGTTCCGGCTCGCGTTAAGAACAGATTGCCGGGGGCGTGTTCCGTTCAGCAAAGAATGCTTTGAGAGAAGAGGAGAATGACTATGAACAAAACCGCAGCGGTTGTGGTAACCTACAACAGAAAAGATCTACTGCTCGAAAATATATACTGCCTTCTGCATCAGGAGGATGCGGCATGTGACGTATTCATCATCGATAATGCATCCACGGACGGCACGGAGGAAGCACTTGCGGAAGTAAAGAAGGATGAACGCGTGCACTACGTGAATACCGGGGCAAATCTCGGCGGCGCGGGCGGCTTCCATTTCGGTATCAAGAAGGCCGTGGAAGCGGGCTATGAATATATCTGGATCATGGACGATGACTGCATGCCGGCCAAGCACTGCCTGAAGCGGTTCCTTGATGCGGATAAGGATTTGGCGGGAGAGTACGGTTTCCTGTCAAGCCGCGTCCTCTGGAAGGACAGAAAGCCCTGCGTCATGAACCTGCAGAGAAAGACCCTGACGAAACCAATCGAGAAATTTGACCAACGCCTGATCCCGGTTGTCATGGCTTCCTTCGTTTCGCTCTTCATAAAGAGCAGTGTGGTTAAGGAACTGGGACTTCCGATCAAGGAATTCTTTATCTGGACCGACGACTGGGAATTCACCCGGCGCATCTCCAGAGAGTATCCCTGCTACGTGGTTTCGGACAGCGTGGTTCTGCATAAGTCACAGAACAACGTGGGCGCGCATATTTCCGAGGATGATATTGACCGTCTGGACCGCTACGGCTATCTTTACAGAAACGATGTATATCTGTACCGCCGCGAAGGCTTCAAGGGCTTCTCGTATGAAACAGTCCGCCTTTCCGGCCATATCGTGCGGATCATCCTGCACGCAAAGGACCACAGAATGGCCCGCATTAAGAAGGTCATCTCCGGCACGAAGAACGGCCTCAAATTCCATCCCGAAATCGAGTACGTAGACGAAGACTGAAAGGACTGCAAAATGGCAAGGAAACTGACCAAGGACGAATATAAGAAATTGGAGCTCGATATGCTCCGCGAACTCATTCGCGTCGGCGAGGAGAATGGTATCACCTTCCGCCTGTGCGGCGGCACGCTGCTGGGCGCTATCCGTCATCAGGGGTTCATTCCCTGGGATGATGATATTGATATCTGCCTCCCCCGGCCGGAATATAACCGGCTCGTGAAGCTGAACCGGAAAAAGAAGCTTTTTCCCGATCATTTGAAACTGGTCTGCCCGGAGGACGGCACCTTCCGCTATCCCTTTATGAAGCTTCTGGATATGCGGACGCATACGGAGAAGCTATACGGAAATGATATTCCCCATCTCTGGGTGGATATCTTTCCCATCGATGGACTTCCGGATGATCCGAAGAAGGTGAAAAAAGTCTACAGCAAGATCGGGAAGCTCCGGCGTATGCTCTACATCCGGAATGCCACATGGGGAGAGGGGAAGACACTCTTCCACAAGCTTTCCAAGCTGGTGCTGATACCGATTGCCCATATCATCCCGCACGATAAGTACGTGAATGCCATTACGGGAACCGCCAAGCAGTATCCCTACGGCAGCACAAAGCACTGTGCCATTGTATCCATGGGAATCTACGGGCCGGGCGAATGTATGCCCCTGGATGGGTATGAAAAAATCGTAAAGGTTACCTTTGAGGGAGAGGAATACAATGCGCCGTCCTGCTGGGATGAGTACCTTTCCGGAATTTACGGCGATTATATGAAGCTTCCGCCGGAAGAAAAACGAAAGACGCATGACATGGAGGTGACAATAGATGAGTAATTGGTATATCTCCGAGAAAACACTGGATGAAAAGCTCCAGAACACCGCCGGCGTCAAGGCAAGGGACGATGCAGAGCAGATCTTTGAGGAGATGGGCTTTACGCCGATCTTTCTATCCTCTGCGGATCGCACAAATCAGTCCAAATTGAAAAAACTGACTTTTCACGCGAAACTGGTATCCATCTGGAAAAAGAATCTGAAGGATCTCAAAGCGGGAGATTCCCTTTTCGTTCAGTTTCCTTTTGTGGATCATTCCGTATTTCTGGCACCGTTCTTTAAGAAGCTGAAAAAGAGAGGTGTAAAAGTCAACGTCCTGATCCATGATCTGGATTCCTTCCGCTTCTTCCTCCGCACCGATGTGAAGAAGGTGGAAAGAATGCGTGTCAAGCTGGAGGAAGATGTCCTGAAGTACGTAAACAGGATCATCGTCCATAACAGCCGCATGAAGGAAGTCATGGTGCGGCGCGGCTACGAAGCGGAGCGTCTGGTGCCGTTGGGGATTTTTGATTATCTGATTCCGGATGCGGATGAAGAGCGTTTCGCCGAAAGAAAGAATGAAAAGGATATGCCGGTGATCATTGCCGGAACCCTGAGACCCCATAAGGCTGCATACGCCTACAACCTTCCCAAAACGGGGTCCTACATCATGTACGGCGTGGGCTATGAGGGAGAAACGAATGAAAGAATCGCCTACATGGGCGCGTTTCCGCCGGATGATCTTCCCTACGAGATGGAAGGCTCCTTCGGTCTTGTCTGGGATGGCGGCACCGCAGATACCTGCGACGGTGTGTTCGGCCAGTACCTGAAGATCAACAATCCGCATAAAACATCGCTTTATCTGGCATCCGGTATTCCGGTCATTATCTGGGATGAGGCTGCACTTGCGGGATTTATTGAGAAGAATCACTGCGGTCTTTCCGTGGCATCCCTGTCGGATATTCCGGAGAAGATCGCGGCGCTTACCGAAGAAGACTATGCAGCGATGAAGGAAAACGCCCGCAAAACGGGGCTGAGACTCCGGGAGGGCGCATATCTTAAGCGTGCGATCAAAGCATCGCTCGAATAAAAACGTAACAAAGAGGCACGGAAATGGCAAAGGAACTATCCATTAAGAAAAACTTCATCATGAACGCCATCCTCACCGTGTCGAACTTTCTGTTCCCCCTCATCACCTTTCCGTACATATCGCGGGTTCTGGCGCCTGAGGGGTATGGCGCGGTTAACCTCGCCACATCGGTTGTCGCATACTTTGCGCTTTTTGCACAGCTGGGCATTCCGACCTACGGCGTCCGGGCGGCGGCAAAGGTCCGGGATGATAAAGAGGCCCTTTCCAGGCTGACACAGGAGCTGTTTTACATCAACCTCCTCTGCAGCATTGTGGTTTACGTGGCCTTTTTCGGAGCCCTTTTCCTGGTTCCGTCCATGCGGGATGAAAAGAGCCTTTACCTTATCATGAGCACGCAGATCCTGTTCCAGGCCATCGGACTGGAGCACCTCTACAAGGGTCTGGAGATGTATTCCTACATCACCATCCGTTCTCTTGTGTTCAAGGTGATCGGTCTCATCGGTACCTTCCTTTTGGTGAAGTCCGAGTCCGATTATGTGATCTACGGTGCCATCACGGTATTTGCAACCTCCGCATCCGCGGTGATGAACCTGCTCCATGCCGGGAAGGTTGTGAGCCTCAAGCCGCAGAAGAATCTGGACCTTAGGCAGCACATGAAGCCGGTCGCCATCTTCTTTGCCATGGCCTGTGCGACAACGGTATATCTGCACCTCGACAATGTCATGCTCGGCATTATGAAGACCAAGGCGGATGTCGGCTACTACGGTGCGGCCGTGCGGATCAAGACCATTCTGGTATCGATTGTAACATCGCTCGGGACGGTGCTCCTGCCGAGAGCGTCCTGGTATGTGGAAAAAGGCGAAATGGAGGAATTCCGGCGCGTCGGTGCAAAGGCCATGCGGTTTGTGTGGATTTTTTCCTTCCCGCTGATGGTATACTTTATGCTGTTTTCCCGGGAGGGAATCCTCTTCCTTTCCGGTGTGAAATATGAACCGGCCATTCTGCCCATGCAGATCATTATGCCGACACTGCTTTTTATCGGGATGTCCAACATCCTGGGAATCCAGATTCTGGTACCGATCGGAAGAGAGAAGGAAGTGCTCTGGTCGGAGATCGCCGGGGCAGCGGTCGACCTTGTGCTGAATGCCATCCTGATCCCGCAGTATAAGGCGGCGGGGGCGGCCATCGGTACGCTGGCGGCGGAATTTGTTGTTCTTGTCTGGCAGATTTGGGCGCTTCGGGATGAAAAGAAGATACCGGTTCGGACCGTGTACGAAAGTCTTCCGGTTTTGCCGGTGCTGCTGGGGGCGATTCTCGGAACGGGAGCGGCCATCTGGCTGAAATTCGTGAATATTCCGATCTTCGAAGGACGGGTCATGCTCCATAATAAGGTGCTTCTGATGGTCTCGGCGGCGTGCTTTTTCCCGGTTTATTATGCCACGCTCCTTGTGACAAAGGAGCCAATGACCGGGGATATCACGCAGGGAATTTTGAAGAAGCTGAAGAGGTAGAGTCCCCGGCTATGAAGTTGAAAAAAGCTTAGCATGTAAACAGGAATGATTCCGAGATGAGAGTGAGAGAACCCTCCGTAAAACTGAAAAGTGCTGTTTTGGAGGTGCTTTACCTCGCCTGGCTGGGGCTCTTTCTGGTCCGGGCCTTTGAATGGACGACCATGTTTAAGGTGAAATGGTCGGAGGAGTTCATGTGGTGGGTGACGGCAACCGGTTTTGCCATAGCCTTTCTCCGGGCGGCGGTCGGATCGTTCGAGGCGCTGACGGAGCGACTGATTCAAAATGAATTCCGGAAGAATTCCGGGAGTACCGGGACAGCCGGAAATCAGGCTGAAGAAGCCGGCAGCGAAAAAGCCCGCAAAAAACAGGGACGAAAGTTCTTCGATGACTACGGCGTTTGGATGACCTGGCAGATGCTTCTGGCCGTGCTCCTCGCGCTCTTCATGATCCGGAATTATCACCGGTTTGAAACGGACCAGTTTATGCTCATGACCCTCGCAGCCATCCTGGGCGCGAAGGGAATCGATTTCCGAAAGATCGCGGCTGTGTTTTTCGCGGTGACCGCAGTATTCCTGCTGATCACCATACACGCGGCAAGGGCAGGGAAAATAGAAAACCTTGTTTATCTGAACAATAAGACGCATAATTTTAAACCGCGTATCGCTTACGGAATCGTGTACCCGACGGACTTTGCTGCGCATGTGTTCTTCACGGGAACCGCCTGGGTATGGATGAGAGGCAAGAAAATCACATACGCGGAGATCGCAGTGATCTTTGCGGCAGGCTGGTTTGTCTATGCGAAGAATGATGCCTGGATGACAACCGGACTTCTGGTTATCCTGGGACTGGCGCTGATCTACTTCAAAATCAGAGAGCGGGGAACCTTCCCGCGAACCCGGTCCGGAAAGAACGCGGCCGGCGGGGAAACGAAGGAAAAAGCTGCTTACAGGCTGAATGGTATTGTATCGAACCTTCTGACCTTCGCGGCACCGATCTGTGCGGCGGTTATCATCATCCTGAGCTGCATCTACAGAAAGCCGGGCGAAAAAAGATGGATCAACACAGTAGACAAGATGTTGCATCACCGGCTCAAGCATGCGAGCCGCGGCTTAAAGGGATATCCCGTGAAGTGGTTTGGCAGGATCATTCCAATCAACGGACTGGGCGGAACGACGGAAAGACCGAAGGACTATTTCTTTCTTGACAGCTCCTACACAAATATTCTGCTCAGATACGGAATTGGACTATTTATACTTGTCATAGGAATATGGGTATATGTTTCATTCCGTGAGAAACAGAACGGAGAGTGGCAGAGGCTCCTTGTACTTGGCCTGATTGCGGCGGCCTGTTTCATGGAACATCATTTTATGGAGATTTCCTATAACCCTTACCTGCTTCTGGTATTCGCGGCGAGCGGATCCGGACAGCTGAGAAAACGAGAGAAAACCGGATTGACCGAAAAAAAGGAAGAATAATATGATTATTGGATATACACAGGGCGTATACGATCTTTTTCATGTCGGACATCTCAGACTCCTGCAGAACGCAGCGGCCAGATGCGACCGGCTGATCGTCGGAATCAATTCCGACCGTTTGACGGAGGAGTATAAAAATCACAAACCGGTGATTCCCGAAGAGGACAGAAGGGAAATCGCGGCAGGAATCCGCGGCGTGGATGAGGCGGTGATCGCAGATACGCTGGATAAGCGGGAAATGTGGGAAAAGCTTCATTTCGATGTCATTTTTATCGGCAGTGACTGGAAGGGCAATGAACGCTGGAAAAAGACCGAAGAGGAGATGACAAAGCTGGGTGTGAAGGTGATCTATCTGCCGCACACGGACGGAATCTCCTCCGAGTCACTCCGGGCCGAGCTTTCCGGACGCTGATAGCCGGGACTAATGCAAAAGGAGCGCCTTCGCACATAAACACGGCCGGTCAAAAGGTCGGCGGTAACAATTCACAGAGCAATTCATTTCGCCGGAATGGCGTGATTTACGGGACGGGCAAATGGAAAAGCAACTCTCAGAAACACAGGAAATCATACTAAATATACTGAAACCGGTATACGATCATCTGAATAAGTACGGGCTTCGCTATTATATTTCCGGAGGAACGCTCCTGGGGGCAGTCCGCCACAAGGGGTTCATCCCCTGGGATGATGATCTGGATATTGCGCTTCCCCGGAAGGACTATGAGAAGTTTCTCCGGACGATAGAGCGGTCGCTGCCGGATTATCTGAAGCTGGAAACCTACCGGAATACGAAGAAGCATCATTTCTATTTTGCGCAGATCGTGGATACCAGGCATGAGCTTCTCCGGACGGGCAGTACGGAAAAACGGAAGGAAAATGTCTGGATCGATATCTTCCCGCTGGACGGGGCACCCGGAAATGCGGTGAAGCGGTATCTGCATATGGCGAAATTCCTGCATCTTCGGATGATGTACCATTTTTCCACCATCGATAAGGTGAACACGGAGAGACCGAACAGGCCGCTTTCCGAGCGGATCATCATCCGCTTCGCGCTGATCACCGGATTTGGCAGGAATACAAGCCCCAGACGGTGGCTGAACCGGATCGACAGACTGCTGAAGAAATATCCCTTTGACTCCTCGCCTTATGCGGGCAACTATATGGGGCAGTATAAGTGGAAACAGCTCATGCCGATCGAGTGTTTTGGGAAGGGAAGAGAGTATCCCTTTGAAGATTTTAAGTTAAAGGGCCCTGTGGATTATGATTATTTCCTGAAACGGATTTACGGTGATTATATGAAGCTGCCGAAGGATAAGGACAGGAATGTGCATCAGGCTGAGTTCCTGAAGTGATAGAAGGAAGACCCCAAGCGGTCCGGCGGGCCGGATAACGGACTGCGTCGGAAAGTCCGGCAAGTGAAAAAGGAAGAACGGGTAACGGGAATATGCCATCATCACATAGCGGGAAAAAGAATATAGCCGGCGAAATGACACCGGATGAGCGGCTCCGGACAGCGCAGCTCTGCGATCTTCGGATGCTGAAGGAGCTTGTCCGGATCTGTGACGAGCACGGATTTACTTATTACCTCAGTGCCGGCACACTTTTGGGTGCCGTGCGGCACGGAGGGTTTATCCCCTGGGATGATGATATCGATGTCCGGATGCCCAGAGAGGATTATGAAAAGCTTCTCCGCGTTCTGCCGGATGAGCTTTCGCCGGAATACCGGCTCGGCCATTTTTATTACGGACAGCTGGAGCATGTGTATGTTCTCCGGCTTTATGACCGGCGGGTAAAGATCGAACGGATCAATGCGACAAAAACGAAGGTGACGCCGGCCTGGATCAGTGTACTTCCGCTGGACGGTATGCCGGAGGGGAAGATTCGGCAGTGGATCCGGAAAAAGCATCTGCTCTGGCGGCGGATGTGGCTGATGATCTCTGTATTTGATGAGATCGTTACGGTGAAGAAAAAACGCCGGAAGCTGGAGCGGGTAATTATAAGTCTTGTGCAGAAGACCGGTATTCAGAAAAAGGTATCCTGGCGGAAAAACTGGCAGAAACTCGACAGAGCCATGAAAAAGTATCCGGCAGAGGGGGCTAAGCTCCTGATCAATACCATGAGTACCTATAAATACAAAGATATCATGCCCCGGGAAATTTACGGCAGCGGTAAAATGTACCGTTTCGAGGATGCGGAATTCCGCGGACCGGAAAAAGCGGACGAATTCCTGACAAAGCTGTATGGGGATTATATGGAGCTGCCGCCGGTGGAGAAACGGAACCACCATATGTCGGAGGTTGTGTATATCAGCCCGGAACTGAAGGAAATCCGCAAGTGAATTTGGTCGGAACATGATCGGAATGAAAAGGTGACCGTAGTGAACGGCAAACGAAAGAAAATCTTATGGATCAAATCGAATTCCGGAAATAAGGGCGGCGTTACCGAACTCTTTTCCATCCTTCTTCCGCGCATGGACCGGGAAAAGTATGATATTCGGATTCTGTCGGTTTATCAGCGGGGAGAGGCAGGGACCTATTCTCTCCGCATGAAAAAAGGGGACGGCTTTTCGAAAATCCGCCGTAAATTAGCCATGTTTCTGCGAAAGGACCGGTACGATATCATTCATATCAACGCCGGGTCCCGCAGACTGAACATGAATCTTTGCCGGGTGATCCGAAAGGAAACGGACGCAAAGCTGATCGTCCATTCGCATAACAGCATTCCGGAAAAATGGTGGAAAAAGGCCGTTTCCGGACAGACAAAACGATACATCGGACGGGCGGCCGATTACCGGCTGGCCTGCTCCAAAGAGGCAGGACGCAGCATGTTCCCGAAGGGAGTGGATTTTGAGGTTCTGCCGAACGGAATCGATTTTACCGGATTTCTTTTTACGCCCGAAAAACGGGAGGCAGCAAGGCAGGCGTTACTTGCCGAAATCGGCCGGCCGGAGACGGCACCGGCAAACAACGAAAATACTGAAGAACCGGTAATCGTCGGGCATGCCGGCAGATTTGTGGCACAGAAAAACCATGCGTTTCTGCTCCGGTTTTTCAAGCTGTTTCATGAATCATATGAAAAGCCGTCCATCCTGATCCTTGCGGGAACGGGAGAAAAAATGGAGGAGATGCGGCAGCTGGCAAAGGAGCTTGGCATAGAGGACTGCGTCTGTTTTCTTGGGGCGCGCAGCGACATGCCCGCGCTATATGCGGCAATGGATCTCTTTGTGCTTCCCTCCAAATATGAGGGCTTCGGTCTTGTTGTGGCAGAGGCACAGGCCGGCGGTGTTCCGGCACTTGTATCGGACGGTGTTCCGGCGGAGGCCATCATGGAAGGGACGCCGGTCAGGAAGCTTCCGCTTTCGGCAGGGGAAGATGCCTGGTGCAAGGCGGCCGGGGAACTTCTCGGAGAAAAACGGGAGAGGGTCGGCAAAAAAGATCCGCGCCTCGATATTGATCATATGGCCGGACGTTTGGAAGCAATCTATGAAGAATTGCTGAATACAGGATCGTGAAGAAGAGTCGGAGAAAAAGAATATGAAAAATCGGGTATTCTTAAGAATGTACTGCCGTTGGAATCTGGGCGATGATCTTTTCCTGCAGATACTCCTGGAAAGGTATAAGGATACCTCATTTTTTTTGTACGGTGATAAAAAGTGGGCAAGAGGGTTTTCGGATTACAAGAATCTGAA
>CACYDN010000115.1 GCA_902773185.1 uncultured Lachnospiraceae bacterium
ATACGAAATTGTCTGAGACCGACTCAATTTCTTCCGGCCAGAAGCAGTTAATCACTATTGCGCGCGGTATGATTGAAGATTCGCCGTTTTTGATTCTCGATGAGGCGACCAGTAACGTCGATGCGCATACCGAGCAGACCATTCAGGACGCTATGGCAACACTGATGAAGGGACGTACCAGCTTCGTTATCGCACACCGTCTTTCCACCATCCGCGATGCAGCTATGATTCTGTATATGGAAAACGGTGATATCAAGGAAGTGGGCGACCACGATACACTGATGGCAAATGGTGGCAAGTATGCTGCGCTTTATAACAGTCAGTTCGCTTAATCAGATATGATATAAGAAGGGAAGAAGATGCATTCATTACGAACAAGAATCACGATTACCATGCTCAGCTTGATCTTTGTGGTCCTGATGATCATTACATTGCTCAGTGCCATCTTCATACGGAAAACCGAAAAACACAAATCCAATCAATTGCTTCAGATGCTGTGTGAGTCCGGTGAGCAGAGCCTGGATTATTATTTTGACAGTGTTCAGAACTCCGTATTACGTGTCGCTGCGTTTGTGGAAGAGGATCTGGATGGTTTGGAGGACGAACAGTTTGCCCGGCATATGGAAAATGCCAGGGAGTATTTTAGTATGATGGCTTCCAAGACAAAAGGGGTTCTGACTTATTATTACCGCATTGACCCGTCGGTTTCGCAGACAGTCAAAGGCTTCTGGTACATCGATCTGGACGGGGATGGATTTAAAGAACATGAAGTCACCGATATTACACGCTATGATGTAGAGGATACGTCAAAGCTGGTGTGGTTTACCGTCCCGAAGCATGAAGGGAAACCAATCTGGCTCGCACCGTACATCACGGATAACCTTGATGTGCGGGTAATCTCTTATGACGCACCGGTTTATTGGAAGGGGCAGTTCATAGGCGTTGTCGGTATAGAAGTCGACTATTCGACAATGGCCGCGGAAGTGAACGGAATAAGGCCCTATGACAAAGGCTATGCTTTTCTGGGCGATGAGGATGGAAATCTTTTCTATCATCCGCATATAGATGTGACCGATCCTTCTTCAGACGGAAAATATGAAATTCCGGCTCGTGCGGCTGATGCCGGCGCTTTTATACGGTACACGTATGACGGAGTGAAAAAAATTGCGGTATGGCGGCCTCTCAGCAACGGGATGCGCCTGTATGTTACGGCTCCGGTTTCCGAAACAGAGGGGGATTGGCAGGGCCTGATTCTGAATATCGCAATCAGTGCCACGTTTGTATTGATAGCAGCAAGCATTTTTCTGATGATCTATACAAGACGCATCACAAGGCCGCTCGAACAGTTGAAGGAGGCCGCAGAACAGGTGGATCGCGGAAACTATGATTTTGCCCTGCCGTACGACGGAGATGATGAGCTGGGCAGACTTACCAGGTCGTTCAGAACGCTTTCGGATAATGTGAAGGTGCATATCAGCAATTTGAACGGGCAGGTGTATTCTGATGCTCTGACGCATGTTAAAAATAAGGGGGCATTTTCAATCGCACTCGAAGAATTGCAGGAACAGATCGATCACGGAGAAAAGGTGCCGGAGTTTGCTATCGGCGTGTTTGACTGCGACTTCCTGAAGGTGATCAATGATAGGTACGGTCATGTAAAGGGGGATATATATCTGAAAACCGCCTGCAGTACAATCTGCGAAGTATTCAAGCGTTGTCCCGTTTTCAGAATCGGCGGCGATGAGTTCGCTGTCATTATTCAGAATGCGGATTACAGTAACATGGAATCGCTCATGGAACGGTTTGACGAGGCCGCTGATTCGATCAATGAATCATCGGTTGAGCAGTGGAAAAAGGTGTGGGTTTCAAAGGGCTTTGCTGTTTTTCGTCCGTCCAAGGACAGTACGGCCATCAGCGTGATGCAGCGTGCGGATAAGCTCATGTATGAGAATAAAAAAGACAGGAAGGAACACGGGAAAATTGAACTGTGTCTGCCCGCAGACAAATGACCGTAAAAATGCAACGTTAATCTGTACAAGGATATAATTATGTTAGATTACAGACTTATGACAATGGACGACTACGAGGCCGCATATGATCTTTGGATCAAATGCGGAAACGGGTTGAACGATAAGGATGATTCCCGTGAAGGGATTGAGAAATATCTGAAGCGAAATCCGAATACTTCTTATGTTGCGGTACTTGACGAAAAAATCGTCGGGGTCATTCTTTGCGGACACGATGGAAGAAGAGGAATCATTCAGCATGCCTGCGTATCATCGGATTGCAGGAGAATGGGAGTGGGAAACACCCTCGTCAATCTTGCTCTTGAGGCTCTTAAAAAAGAGGGAATCAACAAGGTGCTTCTCGTTGCTTTCAAAAAGAATGAAGGCGGAAATGCGTTCTGGGAATCTCAGGGATTTACGCTTCGTGAAGACTTGAATTACAGAAACAAAACGCTTGTCGAAATGATTCGAATCGATCCGGATTACGTGAAATAAAAGGCGGATGAGAGGAAGGGGAGTCCTTAAATGATCAGGATTGGAATTGCAAATAAAGATGATATTGAAGATATGATGAGCAGTCGTCTGGAAATGCTTAAGGTCGTGAATCACCTGCCGGAAGATTATAAATATTCCGATGAAATGATAAATGAAAGCCGTGATTATTTTTTGCATGGGGATCATATTACTGTTCTTGCAAAAGATGGAGACGAGATTATAGGCTGTGCCTCGATGAGTTTCATCAGAATCATGCCAACCTTTGACCATCCAACAGGGAAACGTGCCCATCTGATGAATGTCTATACAAGAAACGAATATCGTCGTCGGGGTATCGCGCGTAAAATGGTCGAGCTGCTGATCGAAGAATCCCGGAAAGCAGGGGCTACGGAAATCAGTCTGGATGCAACCGAATCCGGAAGACCGCTTTATGAAAGCATGGGATTCGTTGATTCAACAGAGTGTATGGTTTTGACAAAAGGGTGACCTAAGAAGGCTGACTCAGAAGTGAAATAATTGGAGAAAAAGTTGCTATGATAGGTATATATTTCAGCGGAACAGGGAATTCTAAATATGCCCTGAAACTATTTTGCGGCGCATATGATAAAGAAACCAGGGTCTATTCTATTGAAGACGATAATGCAGTATCAGCGATAAAAGATGCTGATCTGATCACATTTGCGTATCCCGTACAATACAGTTCGATTCCCAAAATCATGCGTGATTTCATTTCGAATCATAAGGAACTCTGGAAAAATAAGACAGTTTTCGTAATTGCAACCATGGGGCTCTTCAGTGGCGATGGTTCCGGTATGCTCGGACGGCTTTTGAAAAGGTATGGTGCTGAAGTGATAGGCGGACTGCACCTTAAGATGCCGGACAGTATCGGCGATGAGAAAGCATTAAAACGTCCGCTTGAGAAAAATAAGGAACTTGTCAGAAATGCAAATCTGAAGATACGGAAATCAGTCAGATTACTGAAAGCAGGAAAGCCGACGCGGGAAGGAATCGGACCGCTGTATCGGTTGGCCGGATTCTTCGGACAGAGATTATATTTCGGACATAAAACAAAGAACTACTCCGATAAACTGAAGATTGATGCGGAAAAGTGTGTAGGATGCGGCAAATGCGAGAAGCTATGTCCGATGAAAAATATATCCATTAGAGATAAAGTGGCAGTTGCAAGTGACCGTTGCACCATGTGTTATCGTTGTATTAATAAATGTCCGAAACAGGCAATTACGCTTCTTGGAAAAAAAGTAGTAGAGCAGAGTGTGATTGAAAAATACTTGTCGGGAAAAGATGTATGAAGATTGTGATTATCAGACATGGAAAAGTAAAATACAGTTGGAATATGTAGTGGCGGAGAAATGAATCCTTGCAGTTCTTAGAGAGTCCGATCCATTCATTTAGGTTAATTGCTAAAGAAGCATTTCTGATAGATAAACTCAAAAGTTTAATGTCACAGATTGAAATGATTCTTCATTTATGATAACATTGATGAGCTGATGCAGTTCGCGAGAAACTGTATCAGCTCTAAATTTTGTGTAAACCGTCTGAAAAGGCGTATAGATCAGTATATGTAAGCATTCCGGTGCCGTGTTGGGCAGGTATGCGCAGGAAGGAGATATAGCGAGATGAAACTAGGAATCGTCGGTTTACCGAATGTCGGAAAGTCCACACTTTTTAATTCGCTTACAAAGGCCGGGGCGCTTGCGGCCAACTATCCGTTTGCTACGATCGATCCCAATGTGGGAATTGTTGCGGTACCGGATGCCCGTCTGGATGTTCTGACCAAAATGTATGATTCGGACAAGACCACGCCGGCTATCGTGGAATTTGTTGATATTGCGGGACTCGTGAAGGGGGCTTCCAAAGGAGAGGGCCTGGGCAATCAGTTTTTGTCCAATATCCGCGAGTGCGATGCCATTGTGCATGTTGTCCGCTGCTTTGAGGATGGGGATGTAGTCCATGTGGATGGGTCTGTGGATCCGGTCAGAGACATCGAGACCATCAATATCGAGCTGATCTTTTCCGATCTGGAGGTTCTGGAGCGCAGAATGTCCAAGACCGTGAAGCTCTCCCGGAATGATAAATCCGCAGCAAAGGAATATGAATTCCAGCAGAGATTGAAGGCGCATCTGGAGGGCGGAGAACCGCTCATTACCATGGGAGAGCCGGAGGATGATGACGAAAAGCTTTGGCTCAGCGAGTATAACATGCTTACGGCGAAGCCGGTGATCTTTGCGGCAAATGTCAGCGAGGATGACATGGTGGATGACGGCGCAGGCAATGCGTATGTGGCGCAGGTGCGCGAATTGGCGGAAAAGTCCGGCAGCGGTGTATTTACCGTTTGTGCAAAGATGGAAGCGGAGCTGTCCGAACTTTCCGATGAAGAAAAGAAGGAATTCCTGGCTGACCTCGGTCTTACGGAATCCGGTCTGGATAAGCTGATCACGGCAAGCTATGACCTGCTGGGACTCATCAGCTACCTGACGGCCGGAAAGCAGGAATCCCGTGCGTGGACAATCAAAAAGGGAACGAAGGCACCGCAGGCGGCCGGAAAGATCCATTCGGATTTCGAACGCGGATTTATCAAGGCTGAGGTTATCGCATATGATGACCTGATCCGCGAAGGCAGCATGACCGCCGCAAAAGAAAAAGGCCTTGTCCGTCAGGAAGGCAAGGAATACGTTATGAAAGACGGCGATGTCGTTCTGTTCAAGTTTAACGTGTGATGAAAGGCAGCGGACATGAGAGGTATCTATTTCCCGGGTACGGGAATTGAATTTCCGTCTGTTCCGGAGAGCTTCAGCGTTTTTGGGTTTGAAGTGAAACTGTACGGTCTGGTGATCTTTCTGGGATATGTTCTGGCGCTTGTGATCTCACTTCATGAAGCCAAACGTACCGGGCAGGATCCGGAGGATTACTGGGATTTTCTTATGGCCATGATCGTGCCGTCTATTTTAGGCGCCCGCATCTACTATGTGCTGTTTAATCTGAAGGAATATACCGGAACGGGAAAATCAGCCGGAAAGGTTTTTCTGGATATGTTGAATATCCGCGATGGCGGATTGGCAATTTACGGCGGACTGATTGCCGGAACGATCACGGCGGTGGTTCTCACCGGAATCAAAAAGATCAGCCTTCCGCTTCTGGCGGATACGGTAACCATGGGAATCTTGGTTGGCCAGATCCTCGGCCGCTGGGGGAATTTCTTTAACCGGGAGGCGTTCGGCAGTATGACAAAGGGAGTGACCAGAATGGCAATCCCCGTGGAATACTATACCGATACGGATTCTCTGGGGTATATGACACGAAACGGCATTATCACCGATGACATGCTGAAAAACACCGAGACCGTGCGCGGGGTGGAGTGTATTACCGTACATCCCACATTTCTTTATGAAGGACTGTGGAACCTTGCGCTTCTTGCCTTCCTTTTCTTTTACAGGAAAAAGAAGAAGTTTGATGGGGAGCTGGCGATGCTCTATGTGGCCGGCTACGGCATCGGCCGCGTGATCGTGGAATCCTTCCGAACCGATTCGTTGATGATTGGGCCGCTCAAGGTGAGCCAGGTGGTCGGTGTATGCTGCTTTCTGCTCGGAACCGGTGTCATCATTATGAATCGGATGAAAATACGGCATGGAAAGGTGCTTCCTGTGCATACGGGCGTGGAGCATAATGAGGAGGCAAAGAAAGCTGAAAAGACAGAAGCTTCCGAAAAGACAGATGCTTTCGAAGAGGCGGATGCTTCCGAAAAGACAGATGCTTTCGAAAAGGCGGAAAAGCCCGGAAATATAAGACGTGAGAAGCCTGAAGAGGAGCGGGATGAAGCTGCCGGAAACAAAGAAAAGTCTTGATTTTAGAGGGTTTTATTGATACAATTTGCGAGGTCAAAGGAGAGATGTCCCTGTGGACGGCCGGCGGTTATTGAATCCGGGTTTCCGGGGCAATCTTCATGACAAATAAAGATGTTTCCGCATAAGTCTTGCGGAAGATGCAGGAGGAAATAGAAAATGAAAAAGAAGCTTTTGGCACTGGGCCTTGCGCTGACCATGTGTTTTTCACTGGCAGCCTGCGGCTCTGACAAGAAGGACGACAAGAAAGACGATAAGAAAGAAGAATCAACGCAGGAGTCTTCTTCCGGTGATCTGGATGCCATCAAGGCAAAGGGAACCATGGTGATCGGTGTTACCGATTTTGAACCCATGGATTACAAGGATGATAACGGCAACTGGATCGGTTTCGATGCGGATGTTGCCGTTGGTTTCTGCGAGAGCATTGGTGTAGAGGCTAAATTTGTGGAAATTGACTGGGACAACAAGATCCTGGAACTGGAAGCAGGTACCATCGATTGTGTATGGAACGGAATGACGCTGACCGATGAGGTGACCAGCTCAATGAATTGCTCCAATCCCTACTGCAATAATGCACAGATCGTTATCCTGCCGAAGAGCAAGGCTGACAAGTATAAGACGGTAGATGATATGAAGTCTCTTACCTTTGCGGTTGAGGCAGGCAGTGCCGGCGAGAACGAGGCAAAGGCAAGCGGTCTGAATACGACTGCAGTGACCAATCAGGCAGCTGCACTGATGGAGGTTGCGGCAGGTACCTCTGACGGTGCAATCATCGACTCCCTGATGGCAGCTGCGATGGTTGGCGAGGGAACCAGCTATGCGGATCTCACTTATACCATCCCGCTGAACAGTGAAGAATATGGCGTGGGCTTCCGGAAGGGTTCCGATGTGACAGCCAAGCTGAATGAGTACTTCATTTCCGCGTATGAAGACGGTAGTCTGCAGAAATGGGCTGAGAAATATGGCGTTCAGGCGGCTCTGATCGATCAGACGACATTCAAGAAGGGTGAGTAATGCCTTCGGTTTTCCCGCAACATGAGATATAGGCGTTATTTGGAAAGGAACCAAAGTGGATAAGTTTTTTGACCAGCTGCCAATTGTATTAAAGGCGCTCAATTCCGGCTTTTTGCAGACTATGAAGCTGTTCTTCGTTACGCTTCTCGGTGCATTGCCGCTTGGACTCCTGATCTGCTCCGGGTCTATGGCCAAATTCCGGCCGGTTCGGATGCTTGTGCGGTTTTTTATCTGGATCATCCGGGGAACTCCCCTGATGATTCAGCTGCTGATCATCTATTATTTTCCCGGTCTTGTCTGGAAAAACAATATTTGGGGTACCGGCGAGGGCGGCCGTTTCTTTGCCGCTTCGGTTGCGTTTATCATCAATTATGCCTGCTATTTCTCTGAAATTTACCGGGGCGGAATCATGAGTATTCCGGTCGGACAGGATGAGGCCGGCCTTGTTCTGGGTCTCACCAGAAAACAGATCTTTTTCCGAATCAAGCTTCTGCAGATGGTGAAACGGATTGTTCCGCCTATCACCAACGAGGTGCTGACACTGGTGAAGGATACCTCCCTTGCCAGGATCATTGCACTGCAGGAGGTGATCTGGGCAGGACAGGCCTTTATGAAGGGATCGCAGGGAATATCAGGCGAAATCTGGCCGTTATTCTTTACGGCAGTGTATTATCTGGTATTTAACGGCATTCTGACGATCCTGTTCGGTCGGTTGGAAAAGAAACTGGATTACTTCAGGTAGGAGGTGCGGCTGTGTCAATACTAACAGTGGAACATATCAGCAAAACCTTCGGTAAGACAGAAGTCCTGAAGGATATATCATTTACGTTGGAGAAAAGTGAGGTTCTTTCTATTATCGGTTCATCCGGCAGCGGAAAGACCACACTGCTCCGGTGCCTCAATTTTTTGGAGCGCGCCGACAAGGGTAAGATCATGGTCGGTGAGAACACGGTGTATGATGCGGAGAATCCGCTGTATCAAAAGGAATCCGTGATTCGGAAAAACCGCATGCACTTCGGCATGGTTTTTCAGTCCTTTAATCTTTTTCCGCAATACACAGCTTTGGAAAATGTCATGCTCGCGCCGCGGCTTTCCGCGCAGCAGCAGGATGGCTATAAAGAGAAGAAAAAGGAAATACTGGAGAATATTCGCCGGGATGCGGAGGATATTCTGGGACAGATGGGGCTTTCCGACAGGATGGGTAACTATCCGCACCAGCTGTCCGGCGGACAGTGCCAGCGGGTGGCGATTGCCCGTGCATTGGCTATGCGGCCGGATATTCTGTGCTTTGACGAGCCGACCTCGGCGCTGGATCCCGAGCTGACCGGAGAAGTCCTTCGTGTCATTAAGGAGCTGGCGGAAAAGAAGATGACCATGGTAATTGTTACCCATGAGATGGCCTTCGCCCGGGATGTGTCGGACAAGGTAATCTTTATGAATGATGGTGTATGCCTGGAACAGGGTACGCCGGATGAAGTCTTTAACCATCCGAAAGAGGAGAGGACGAAACAGTTCCTCGGAAAACTGAACAGCTGAGAACGGAACGGTTCTGTTTTCAATGAATGATTGGCACCGCGGATTCCGCGGTGCTTTTTTGTGTGAAGGTGAATCCTCCCTACTCGATGATGTCATTTTTCACAAAGAAAAATAAAGGAATCCGGAGAGCCGGGGATCGGGAATGTTGATTTGCTGAACAATGTACGAAAAAGAAAAAAGGTATTGTGCAAATGATACGAAAAAAGAACAAAATTTCTGTCGACTATGTATGCACCCCATTTCTTGCTATTAGTGGCGTAAAGGAGTAATATAGAAGCGTAGTGGTGAGAAATCCCATCAAATCCCATCAAAGTGGGAAAAAGTGGTATAAATCAAGCTGAAATTCGAGGAAAGGAGGATATTTGCAGGATGTCTGCCAGGCTGAAAGGAACAGCAAGACATAATATGGATGCCAAGGGCAGACTCAGTATTCCGGCCAAGATGCGTGACGGCATCGGCAAAGAGTTCGTTGTAACACGCGGTCTGGAAAAATGCCTGTATGTATACTCCTTAGAATCCTGGGATGTTTTTACCGAAAAACTGGATGCGCTCGGCGACAGCAAAGCAAATGTAAGAACCGTAAAACGTTTCTTTCAGGCAAATGCTGAGGACTGTGAGCTGGATGCGCAGGGAAGAACCCTGATCCCGCCGGAGCTTCGGAAAATGGCCGGTCTGGAGAAGGAAGTCGTGATCGTCGGTAACGGTAACAAGCTTGAAATCTGGAGCGCAGAGGAGTGGGATAAGCTCTCCGGCTCTGAAGAGATGAGCAGTGAGAACATCCAGAGTATTCTGGACAATTCGGATTTTGATTTCTGATGATGGTGGAAGAGAAAAAACAGGAATTTCAACATGTACCGATCATGTTTGAGGATGTGATCGAAGGCCTGAAGATCCGGCCCGACGGTATCTACTGTGATGGAACGCTCGGTGGAGGCGGACATTCCTCCGGTATCGCAGAGAAACTCGGCGCGGATGGCAGACTGATCGGCATCGATCAGGATATCGAGGCGATAGCTGCCGCAACAAAGCGGCTCAGTGCCTATCCTCAGGTGACCATCGTGAAGGATAATTACCGGAACATGAAGGCTGTTCTGGAGACACTCGGAATCCGTCAGGTCGAAGGAATCCTTCTCGACCTCGGTGTTTCCTCCTGGCAGCTGGATAGTGCGGAAAGAGGTTTTTCCTATAGGAATGATGCACCGCTGGATATGCGGATGGATCAGTCGGGAAGCCTCACAGCAAAGGATATCGTCAATGGTTATGAGGAAAAAGAACTGATCAGGATCCTCAGAACCTACGGGGAGGAACCCTTTGCCGGAAGGATTGCATCCGCAATCGTCCGGGCAAGAGATAATTCCCCCATAGAAACCACAACAGAGCTTAGCGAAATTGTGAAGGCAGCCATTCCGGCAGCCAAAAGAAGAGAAGGCGGGCATCCCGCCAAGAGAACTTTCCAGGCAATCCGAATCGAAGTCAATGGAGAGCTCATGGTCCTTTCAGAGGCACTCGGTGATTTAATCGGTCTCCTCTCGCCGGGAGGCCGGCTCCTGATCATCACATTCCATTCTTTGGAGGACCGTATTGTAAAGCAGGCGTTCAAGGAAGCTGAAAACCCCTGCATCTGTCCGCCAAACTTCCCGGTGTGCACATGTGGAAAAAAGCCGCTGGGAAGAATGGTGACCAGAAAACCCATAGAACCTTCGGAAGAGGAAAAAGAAAAGAATCCGAGGGCAAAGAGCGCAAAGCTCAGGATATTTGAGAAAACGTGAGGGAAGAATAGTGGCAAGAGAGTTGAGAAATATGTATTATGTAGATGGCAGCACCGTAAGGAGAGTAGGCTACAGGGAAGCGTATCCCCAGGAAAGGCCTGCCTATCCCGAAAGGCCCGTCCATCAGCCGAGAAAACAGCCCTTAACATACAGGAGGGCTGCTATTCGTGCGGAGAAATCTCTTGCTTTTGATCTTCGCTACACGCTGCTTCTTACGGCAATGTTTGCAATCATGATCGCTTCCTGTATCGTTATGCTTTATGTGCAGGGTGAGGTCAACAGCCGTGAGAGACGGATCACTTCCCTGCAGCAGCAGATTCAGACAATAACGGCGGATAATGCTGCCTTTGAGAATAACCTGAATGGCATGTATTCTCTGGAAGATATTTATAAGATTGCCACAGGGGAGCTTGGTATGGTATACTCCCAGAATGGTCAGGTAGTTTACTATGATGGCCAGATGGATGATTATGTGAAACAGTACAGCGATATCCCGGGGGCAAAATAAGCCGCCGGGGTAACCCTATGGAGGGGTGGTTTCTTGGGTAAAAAGAAGAGAAAAGTATTAATTAAGAGGATGCGACAGCATCTTCTTTTCTTGCTTATTGCGTTTACTGCTATGATAGCAGGTCTGATCGGCGTAGTTGTGAAGATCAATCTGCAGGACGGCGAGCGGTATTCGGAAAAGGTTCTGAGCCAGAAGTATTACGAGAATAAGACCGTGCCCTATAAGCGCGGTGATATTCTGGATTGTAACGGCTCTATTCTGGCGACCAGTGTAAAGGTGTATAATCTGATCATTTCCCCCATGGATATCCTTGAGACGAAGGGCGGTCTGGAAGCGACAGAGGCAGCGCTCAGTAAGTTTTTCGGGGTCACCCATGAAGAAATGAATAAATTCGTGGAGAATCCGAATTCCCAGTATGAAATCGTCCGAAAACAGGTGACCTACGACCAGATGAAGGAATTTACAGCCTATGAGGACTCCAAAGAAGGACGTGGAATCGTTGGCGTAACGTTTGAGGATCAGTATATCCGTGTCTATCCCAACAATGAGCTGGCCTGCCATGTTCTGGGCTTTGTCGTAAGCGGTAATGTGGGAATCGGCGGTCTGGAGGGCAGCTATGATGATGAGCTGAACGGTACGGACGGTAGAATCTACAGCTACCTTGGTGAGGATTTCACCATGGAACGTGAGGTGGAGACGCCCAAGGATGGCTACAGTCTGATCACTACCATTGATACGGAAATCCAGCGGATCGTGCAGAATAAATCCGATAAGTATATGAAAGAGGTCGGTGCGAAAAACATCTCCGTCCTTGTCATGAATCCGAAGAATGGCGCTGTCCTTGCGCTGTACAATTGTCATCAGTATAATCCGAATGATGCCTATTCACTGGCACCGGTGAAGTACCAGTATGATGAAGAAAGATTTGAACAGGATCTGGCGCCTCTAACCGATGAAGAATTTAAAAATATCCGGGCCAATATGACGGATGAGGAAAAGCTGGATGCCTTGAATGCGCTCTGGCGAAACTGGGTCATCAGTGATAACTTTGAACCCGGTTCCACTTACAAGCCCTTTACCATCGCAGGCGCACTGGAAGAGGGGATTGTGACCCCGGAAGATCAGTTCTTCTGTGACGGGCATCAGATCGTAGCGGACTGGGATATCCACTGCCATCTGCACAGTGGCCACGGAATGCTGACGGTGTCCGAAGGACTTGAACAGTCCTGCAACGACTGTCTGATGCAGATTGCTGCGTTAGAGGGTCCGGCGACCTTTGATAAGTATCAGGTGCAGTTTGGGTTCGGCAAGAAGACCAATATCGATCTTCCCGGTGAACCCTCCGAAGAGTCCATGTATTACATGCTCTATCATAAGGACACACTGAATGTGACAGAGCTTGCGACATCCTCCTTCGGACAGGGCGTTACCGTGACCATGATGCAGCTCGGAACAGCATTCTGCTCCCTCATCAACGGCGGTTACTATTATCAGCCGCATGTGGTAAAACAGATACTGGATTCCGACGGAAATGTGATCGAAAACTTTGACAAGACACTTGTACGGCGGACGGTTTCCACCGATACGGCGGATAAAGTGCGGAGTATGCTCCTCAACGTAGTAGAGGAGGGTACCGGAAGCAAGGCCATTGTGGAGGGCTACTCCATCGGCGGAAAGACCGGTACCGCAGAAAAGCTTCCGCGAAATAACGGCAAGTATGTTCTTTCCTTTATCGGTTTTGCACCGGCGGACGATCCGCAGGTTATGGTCTACTGCGTGGTGGATGAACCGCGGGTGGATGACCCTGCTTTCAGCTCGGCCGGAACGGTTCTTTTCAACATGATCGCGGAAGAACTTCTCCCTTATATGAATATTCATCGGACAAAAGAAGTGGAACATGATGGAGAAGGTATGGACGAAATCGCCAGTCCCGTATATAATGGGGATGCACCGCAAAATGATGTAGCCGGTGAAGAAACAGAAGAATGGGTTTCGCCCGAATCTCCCGAAGGCGGAGAAACGGATGACGGATATTCCGAAGAGGATGGATATCTGGAAGAGGTTCCCGATGATGAAGAATGGGGCGAAGCAGATGAGGACTGGTGAGGAAATGAAAATGAAAGAATTTGAAACACTGCAGGATAAGTATGTTATGGTAGCCGGAGCCGGAAGAAGCGGCGTTGCTTCAACGGGACTTCTGATCCGGAACGGTGCAAAGGTCATGCTGTATGACCAGAATGAAAAGCTGGATGTGGAAAAGCTGCTTTCCGGTTTTTCGGCGCCGGAAAAGGTTTCGGTTGTGACCGGTGAGTTAAAGAAGACGGATCTGAAGGATGTAGACCTGATGGTCATCAGCCCGGGCATCTCCCCGAAGCTTCCCTTTGTGGATCTTGTGAGAGAAGCGGGGATTCCCATCTGGGGCGAGATTGAACTGGCCAGCTTTTATAATAAGGGCCGGATTGCTGCGATTACCGGAACAAACGGAAAAACGACAACGACAACACTGACGGGTGAGATTTTCCGCCATGTGGCACCTGAGAGCCTGATTGTGGGCAATATCGGCCTTCCCTTTACGCAGTTTGCCGATGCAACGAATGAAAAGACACTGGTAGCGGCTGAAATCAGCTCCTTCCAGCTGGAAACGGTATATACCTTCCATCCGCATGTGGCTGTGATCACGAATCTGACGCCGGATCATCTGGACCGGCACGGCAGCTTTGAGAACTATGCGGCTCTGAAGTTTGAAATCGCGAAGAACATGACGAAGGACGATGTTATGATCCTGAACTATGATGACCCTGAGGTCAGGGCCAGAAAGGATCTGGTGAAGAATGCCAGAGTCGTCTGGTTTAGTCATGAGACCGAGCCGGAGGAGGGCGCTTTTGTCAGAGACGGTAAGATCATCGTCCGAGATCAGGGAGAAGAGCATGAGATTCTTCTCGTGAAATCCATCCGTATCCTGGGTGAGCATAACCTGGAAAACGTTCTGGCATCCGTCCTTCTTACTTATTACATGGATATCCCGAAGGAAATCATCCGTGATGCGGTTATGAATTTCATGGGAGTGGAGCATCGGATTGAATTTGTCAGAAATGTCAACGGCGTGGAGTATTATAACGATTCCAAGGGTACCAATCCGGATGCGGCCATTAAGGCGCTGAAGGCTATGAAGACCACAACGCTTCTGATCGGCGGCGGTTACGATAAAGGAAATACCTTTGATGAATGGGTAGAGTGCTTTAAGGGCAAGGTCAGATATCTGGTTCTGATCGGTGCAACGGATCCCATTATCACACGCTGCTGCAAGGATCATGGCTTCCATGAAATCATCCATGTGGAGACACTTAAAGATGCAGTGATCTTCTGTTACAACCATGCTATGCCCGAGGACGCGGTTCTTCTGTCCCCGGCCTGTGCAAGCTGGGATATGTTCAAGGATTTTGAGGAACGGGGCAACCTGTTCAAACAATATGTAAACGAGCTTGAGGAGAAAGAGTTTGAATAAAAAGAGCCGTTTCCTTCGGGGAACTTACTTTGATTATACAACACTTTTTTTGACACTGTTCCTGACAGGCTTCGGTCTGGTCATGCTCTACAGTGCCAGCTCGTTTGAAGCGCGCCGTGATTACGGTGACGATGCCTATTATTTTCGAAAACAGCTCATCATAGCAGTCGGCGGAATTATTATCATGTTAGGTATTTCTTTCTACCGATACCAGCGCCTGAAAATGTTTTCCATCCTCCTCATGCTTCTGGCTGCTGTGATGCTGATCCTTGTCCTGTTCATCGGTGTGGACAACAACGGTTCACACCGGTGGCTGGGCGTGGGCCCGATCACCTTCCAGCCCTCCGAGGCGGCGAAGCTGATCCTGATCATTTATATGGCGCATGTCTGCACAACAAGATCGGGCTTTTTGCATACCTTTGTCGGTACGATCCGCGTGGCGTGGCCGGTAATCGTAATCGTCGGTCTGGTTGCGGTTTCAAACCTTTCCACGGCCATCATCTGTGCGTTGATCGTAGTAGGTATATGGTTCGTTGCGACACCGAAGCCCCTGTACATCGTACCGGTGCTCGTCGTAGGTGTTCTGGGCGTACTTTTCTTTGTCAACAACCAGTCCTATCGTGGTGATCGTATTACCGCATGGAAGGATCCGGAAAGCTCGTATCAGACCATGCAGGCGCTTTATTCGATCGGAAGCGGCGGCTTATTCGGAAGAGGTCTGGGACAGAGTATTCAGAAGAAGGGTTTCATTCCGGAGTCCTATAGTGATATGATCTTTTCCGTTATCTGCGAGGAGCTTGGTATTGTCGGTGCGGCCGGTATCCTTCTGATCTTTGTCTTTTTGATCTGGCGGCTTCGCCTGATCGCCGAGGGGGCGCCTGACAGGTTCGGCAGTCTCATTGTCTGCGGTGTGATCATTCACCTGGCTGTACAGGTTATCGTTAACGTGAGCGTTGTAACGAATGTCATTCCCAATACCGGTGTCACCCTGCCGTTTATCAGCTACGGTGGTACCTCGATTCTGCTTCTCTTTGCGGAGATGGGACTTGTTCTGGCTATATCCCGGCAGATTGTTCCCCGGGGAAGAGAAGAGGTGGCGGTATGATAAAGAAAATCGTGCTTGTTGTCCTTCTTTTGGCTGTCATTATCGGATTTTTCTATGTGAGGACGTTTACCGTGAAGGAAATCGTGGTGAACGGCTGCAATATGTCCGATGAAGAAGAGGTGCGTGAGGCTGTAAAGAGCTTCATCCCCGGTAACAATACACTTTTTCTTTATGTCAAAGAAAAGTTCTCCAAGGTGAAGGATGTCGCCTTTGTGGCCAAGCTGGATATCAACATCGACTGGAAAAACCGGGTGGTTGTCGATGTGTATGAAAAGTCACTGGCCGGCTGCGTGGAATATATGGAGCAGTACATCTACTTCGATAATGACGGCCGGGTTCTGGAAACGGGGAAGGAAAAGATTCCCGGAATTCCGATCATCAGCGGTCTCAACATTTCCAACTGGCAGATCAATGAAAAGCTTCCGGTGGATAATGCGAAAAAGTTCGATCTGATTCTGACCATCACTCAGCTGATTGAAAAATATGAACTCCGGATCGACGGCATCACCTTTCAGGGAGAAGAGGATATCGTCCTGCATGTGGACGGTATCAATGTCGAACTCGGAAACGGGGATAACCTGGCGGTCCAGATGATGAATCTCGGAAGCATTTTGGACGGATTGAAGGGAAAAAAGGGAACTCTTTACATGAAGGATTTCAATTCGCCGGAGTCCATGGCCAGCTTCAAGAGTGAATAAAAAGAAAACGGATAATAATCTGTTTTTTCAAAAATATCAATTATTTGTTGATTATTTTTTGAAAAACAGCTATTATAAAGGGTAGTTTGTAAAAGTATACTTACTTTAAGGAGGGAAAAACCTTGCTTGAGATTAAATCCAATGACGAAAAAGCGCCTGCTAGAATACTGGTCATCGGCGTGGGCGGTGCAGGTAACAATGCTGTGAACCGCATGATCGACGAGAACGTAGAGGGCGTTGAGCTGATAGCTATCAATACAGATAAACAGTGCCTGTCTCTTTGCCGGGCAACCACAAAGATCCAGATTGGTGAAAAGCTGACTAAGGGACTTGGTGCCGGTGCCAGACCGGAAATCGGTGCAAGCGCAGTGGAAGAGAACAGAGAAGAGATCAACGATATCATCAAGGATGCGGATATGGTATTCGTAACCTGTGGTATGGGCGGCGGTACCGGTACCGGTGCGGCTCCCGTTGTGGCTGAGATCGCGAGAAACCTGGGTATTCTTACCGTTGGTGTAGTTACAAAGCCTTTCTCGTTTGAAGGGAAGCCGAGAATGAGCAATGCCGTAAACGGTATTGCCAAGCTCCAGGAAAATGTGGATACGCTGATCGTGATCCCGAATGATCGTCTGCTTCAGATCTGCGACAAGCGTACCAGCATTCCGGATGCCCTGAAGAAGGCCGATGAGGTTCTGCAGCAGGGTGTTCAGGGTGTAACGGACCTGATCAATAAGCCGGGTCTTATCAACCTTGACTTTGCCGATATTCAGACAGTTATGCGTGACAAGGGTATTGCCCATATCGGTATCGGTAAGGCAAGCGGCGATAACAAGGCTGTGGATGCAATCAAGCAGGCTATGGATTCTCCGCTGCTTGAGACAACCGTAAACGGCGCTTCCGATATTATTGTGAACTTCTCCGGTAATGTGGGTATCGTGGAAGCTTACGATGCTATTACCTACCTGACAGAAGTTGCGGGCGAAGAAGCCAATATCATCTTCGGTACCGTTGATAATGATATGGTTGGCGATGACGTAAGCATTACCATTATTGCTACGGGACTTGAGGCGAAGGAAGACAGCAAATATGTAAAAACGTCTCAGCCGGCTCCGGCAGCACCCGCACCGAAGCCGCAGCCGCAGGATACAGCGATTAAGACACCGACCTTCAGTGGCTCTAAGCCGAGAACGGCCGCTGTTCCGCTTCAGTTTAATTCTGCACCGGCCGCTGCACCGGTTCAGCCGGCAGTAGCTGCACCGGTTATGGATACACAGCCTGAAATTCCTTCTGCAACATCGGAGTTCCAGCCTGCTGCAGCGCCGAAGACCAATTCACAGAACATCAAGATTCCGGATTTCCTGAAGAGAGGATAAGTCTCAGACAGCTGATTACGGAATGTGGTCTATTCTTTATAAAAAAGAAACAGAATGAAAACAGCCGGGTGACTCATCCGGCTGTTTTTAGCAGGACGGTAATCCGAAAATGGAATTTGCTAAAGGATTCTCTGATGTATGATAATATGCGGGTATTCGACATTTTCGGAATGACAGGAGCTGTAATTTGGATAAGCATGTTAAGGTCAGTGTGGTGATCCCATACTGGCAGGATCAAAAAACAATATATGCAGCGGTAGAAAGTGTCCTCGGACAGACGGAAAAGTCTTTGGAGGTCATCATCGTGGATAGCGGCGGAATGAATGAAGGAATTCTTCCCGACGATTCCCGGATCCGCGTGATTTCCGCCGGAAAAAGACTTTCGGCAGCGGCGGCCCGGAAAACGGGTGTGATGACGGCGAACGGCCGCTATGTGGCTTTTTTGGATGCGGATGACATGTGGCAGAAGGATAAGCTTCGGCTGGAAACGGATTATATCGAGCGGAAAAACCGCATGGGCGAACATCCGCTTCTGGTATATACCGGGCGGCAGCTGGTTCGGGAGGATGGCGAAGTAACCGGCCGCTACATCCCGGCGAAACACATTGTTAGATATAGGGATCTTCTCGTGACAAATTCCATCAGCTGTTCTTCGGTTTTAATGCGGAGAGAAACAGCGGAAGGGCTGATCTATCCGGAGGGAGAGCTGCATGAGGATTATGCGGCATGGCTGGCTTTGCTGCAGGACGGAGGATATGCAGCCGGAATCGATCGGCCGCTTCTTCTTTACCGGATGCGAAAATCGAGCCGTTCGGGGCAGAAGACGCAGTCCGCACGTATGCATTGGAAAACGCTTCGGTTTCATGGATTCTCCTGTTGCAGGGCGTCTCTATGTATGGTATCCTATGTTTTGCATGGTATAAAAAAGTATTATTTCTAGAGGTAATCGCATGGAAGATTCAAGAGCAGACCTGCTGCTTCGGCGGCTGGCGGAACTGGAGCGTAACGCGAAGGAATCCCATACAAATAAAAATATGATCCTGGTTGACCGGGAGGAATTACGCTATCTGGTGAAAACGCTTTC
>CACYDN010000116.1 GCA_902773185.1 uncultured Lachnospiraceae bacterium
CAGGATAGATGTTGTCGGCTCGGAATTTCTGTAGGTATGATTCTTCTTAACATCTGTAATGAATTCCTTCAGGAGCCATACACCGATCTCATCAGCTCTGTCATCGTCATTACCATACTTCGGGAACTCGCCTTCAACTTCGAAGTCCTCAGCAAGGCCGGTCTCGGGATTCCGGATAACCTTAACCTTTGCGTACTTGATAGCGGAAAGGGAGTCAATTACGTGTGAGAAGCCTGCGATACCTGTTGCAAATGTACGTCTTGCATCAGTATCGATCAGAGCCATTTCAGCGGCCTCATAGTAGTACTTATCATGCATGTAGTGAATCAGGTTCAGGATGTTTACATACAGGGATGCCAGCCAGTCAAGCATAACCTTGTACTTCTCCATAACCTCATCATAGTCAAGGTATTCGGAAGTGATCGGTGCAAATGCCGGAGCAACCTGCAGCGGTTTACCTGTAGCCTTATCAAAGAACTTCGGATTCTCATCCTTACCACCGTTGATAGCATACAGGAGTGCCTTAGCCAGATTTGCGCGAGCGCCGAAGAACTGAAGTTCCTTACCAGTCTGTGTTGCAGATACGCAGCAGCAGATGGAGTAGTCATCACCCCATATCGGCTTCATAACATCATCGTTCTCATACTGAATAGAGCTTGTCTTTACAGAAATCCAAGCTGCATACTTCTTGAAGGTCTCAGGAAGTGCAGAAGAGTAAAGAACGGTCAGGTTCGGTTCGGGTGAGGGACCCATGTTCTCAAGAGTATGCAGGAAACGGAAGTCATTCTTTGTTACCATAGAACGTCCGTCCATACCGATACCGCCGACTTCCAGAGTAGCCCATACCGGGTCACCGGAGAACAGCTGGTTATAGGATTCAATTCTTGCGAACTTAACCATACGGAATTTCATGGTCATATGGTCGATCAGTTCCTGTGCCTCAGACTCTGTCAGAATGCCTTTCTTCATATCTCTCTCGATATAAATATCAAGGAAGGTAGAAACACGGCCTACAGACATAGCTGCACCGTTCTGTGTCTTGATTGCTGCCAGGTAGCCGAAATACAGCCACTGTACAGCTTCTTTTGCATTGGAAGCCGGCTTGGAAATGTCAAAGCCATAGATCTCTGCCATTTTCTTCATGCCTTCCAGTGCACGAATCTGCTCGGAAATTTGCTCTCTCAGCCGGAAGATATCATCTGTCATTACGCCAACGCCACAATTCTTCTTATCTTCCTGCTTCCATGCGATCAGCTGATCAATACCGTAAAGAGCAACTCTTCTGTAGTCGCCTACGATACGTCCGCGGCCATAGGTATCGGGAAGACCGGTAACGATGTGTGTCCGGCGAGCCGCACGCATTTCATCTGTATATGCGTCAAACACTGCCTGATTGTGTGTCTTGTGATATTCCGTGAAGATCTTATGGAACTCCGGATTCGGTGTATATCCATACATGGAAAGAGCTTCTTCAGCCATCTTAATACCACCAAAGGGCATAAAAGCACGTTTAAGAGGCTTGTCTGTCTGCAGGCCCACCACCTGCTCCAGATCCTTCATAGACTCATCAATGTAGCCCGGACCGTACGCCGTAAGCCCGGATACAACATCCGCATCTTCCTCAAGAACTCCACCATTCTCACGTTCAGCCTTCTGAAGCTCCTGCAGACGACCCCACAGCTTGTCGGTTGCCTCTGTAGGTCCTGCTAAGAAACTCTCATCGCCTGAATACGGTGTGTAATTGCTCTGAATGAAATCACGTACATTACATTCTTCCTTCCAGAGTCTGCCACTGAAACTATCCCACTGTTCGTTCTGTAACATTTTTTTCTCCTTCTGATTGTTAGATTTCGACGGGTGACACGCAGCCTTTTCCGGAACCTCGGCGCTGATTCCGTTCAGTCACTGCGCCGCTAAAAACGTGGCCTGTTCCGTGCAAAACCAAAAACATTTGCATCGATTTCTACCATATTCTTAGCGTCGATAGAAAGCCGCTGTCATAGGTTGACACCGACCTTCCGTCCTTAAATTGAGTGTACTCCATACGGGGTACATTGTCAATCGCGATTTTCCCAAAAAAATGTTACTTTTATGTTGTGCGCAACTTAATTGCGATAAATTTACAGACCGCCCTTAATCAGTTTGGGGTTTACCTTGTTACCGCTATTATTATTCTTTTGCGAATTACCGTTTATATTATTAAAAATATTCTTCCGGGTTGATGCACTGCCCTGGTTCTTCTCATCTTCGCCAAATATCCTGTTTTTGAATTTAACGATATTCTTTCCCGGCTGAAGTCTTTTCTTCCTTGTTTCCTGCTTACCGGTACCGTACGCATTGACAATATCCTGATAGGATTCAACTACATTGTCTTTTACGGATACACGATCTGTCTCCGCAAAATCATGCCTTTCTCTGATTTCCTTCACATCCGCTTCGATCGTATCATTCTGAATCGCAGAGAGGATCACATTTCCTCCACGCGTCATCACGTAGAGCTTAAAGGCCATATCATCCATCGTCCGATGTACCGCATCGTCAAACGATTCTAAATCCCATTTCAATCGGTTCTTTCTGAAGCGGGTCTCCTCCAGTGCAATTGCCGCACTTTTGAGCTTCTTATTAAAAATAGTATTATTATCCTGCATTCCGAGAAGTTCCGGTAATCTCTCCTTATAGACCTCTGCAGCCAAACATCTATTCAGAACCTCGCGGTTTTCCTGTTCGTTCCTAAGTCTGAGTGCCAGACGACTGACTGACAGAACACGATCCTCCTCGTAGCTTGACCGGTTTCCTCTATTCGGATCCTTCAACTGATTATCCTTATTCTTGAGATACGCAATGCATTTCTTATATGCCTTACCGGCCGCCCGGGTATATTGCTTACAAAGCTCATCAAAATCTTTCCCCTTCGTCTTCCCAAGTTCACGGATACGACTCACAACTTCACGGACATCCTCCATGGACTTTACAACCGCATCATACTGCGGAGATGTACTCCACTTCGTCTTCCAGCTGGATGTTTTTTTCTTCATAATATCCGGAATATCCATAAAAGAGGCATATGTCACGGCGTCTTTTTTTACTTCCTCGGGCTTCCGCAATGAATCCAGAAGCTTTCTTTGCTCTGTAAATGCACGTTTTGCCGCGATCATCTGTTTTTTCACAGCTTTATTCGGAACCATTTGCGTAAGATTATCAAGTCTTTGTACCAGTCTCTCCTCCGAATCCGTTAACGAGGCTCTTCCCTTCAGCATTTCCAGAATAGCTGCCTGACAGCCATAGACATATTCCAGATGATCCGTATGTCCGCTGATTTTATCCATATCCAGCTTATCTGTGACCTGGGTGAGTTTCGCATTTATTTTTTCCATATCTATTTCAGAGCGATAATCTTCCAGTCTGACCATATCATCGGATGTCAGGAATCCGTCTTTGTCGATTTCGTCCCATCCGATGTCAAGCTTGATCTTTTCACCTTTTCCAAGCAGATTTGCGCCCCAGATTGCTATAAAAGTGTTCTTATTATTGGGTGCAAGCGGATCCCTGAGTGCTGAAATGATCCGATTCGTCCTGGCTGCGTCTTTACAGGATCGATCGGCGAAGAAGCCGCTATACGCATTCGAATATATTCTGTTCTTCTTTCTCTCTTCCGTCTCCTGTCCCATCGTGGCCAGTCCGAACAGACCTCTGTTCGTAACCATATTGAGCGAATTGGCTTTATCTTCAAATTTGATGGCTTTGGCTGCCATCCGGTCAATAACATCCGGCGCCAGAAGATTCGCATTGTTGATCAGAGCAGCACTACCATACTCCTTTTTGCAAGCCTGATAGCTTTTTTCAATACTACCGATGGGATCCTGAATGTATTCTTCCACAGGAACCCCGACTTTCCGTGCACTTACAAATACCTGATACGCGAAATTCAGCCGCACATGCGTGGTAAAATCTCTGGAATACTTCCAGGGAACACTCGCATTCCGAATCGTATCCAGATTTACGGGAACTTCATATTTCGGAGTGTTTTTAAACACTTCCTTCGTTTCTTTCATGAAACCGTCATATGTTTCCAGTGTTTTCTTATAAGTATCCCATGTCGTTTTGATCAGGTTAAAATTCCCTGATTTTACAGCTGCCTCCACGGCATCCTTATCAACAAGAAGCTTAGAGAACGAATACTCTTTTGTTGACTGTTCCATCGACATTCTGTCTATCTTCTCTTCGGGTAAATCATATAACGCCCCGATTTTATTTACCAGACTGATGAGCTTCTGCTTAGATTCGGGATCAATGCTCATAGCATATTTACTCAGGTCAACGGCTACTTTTTTCAGATCCTTTTCTTTAACATTGGTACGATCTACCACCGTACCGTTATCCTTATAATAAGGCTTCAGTCTACCGCCCTCATAGTTGCCACGTTCCAGTTTCCGTTCCCGCGCCAGTTTTTTCTTATACGGGGTTGCCCCTGTAAGCGTTGTCTGAAAATCATCCGCATCGGTGTAATAGCTTTTGCATAGTTCTTCGTCGACCGTGACAAATGCATCATCGATTTCCTTCAGCATGTCTTTCAGATTCTTCCGCTCGTTCGGATCATTGGTAAACTCGTCAACCTTGCTCATCAGCCCCTGCTTTGCAACGCCGTTAACAACGCCTCCGAAGATTTCTTTATCCAAAATATGAATAACCTGATCTTCAAATTTCAGTTCATCGTGAAACAGTTTTGACAGTTTTTGATCATGCTTCGTAAGGATTTCCCGGATTCTTCTATTCTTTTCCGACGGAGACTCCTCTCTTCCTGTAATAGGACTGGTTTTGGTGGGTACGGCAACATTATTCCGATCCATTCCATCTAAAAAATCAGAAAAAAGATGGCAGCCTTTTTCCTCTCCTTCCAATAAAACATCTACCAGTGATTCCAATGAATTGCACGCCCTTGCCTTAGTGCGAAGATCACTGTACGTTTTAACCATTTTAGGTGAATCTTTCTTCCATTTATCGAAATTCAAGAGATAATATGTGTCTAAATTGGCATAAAGCAAACTCTCGCTGAGACCCAGTTCCCGGAAAAAGTCCAAATAGGCATTCCTCATCCTTTTATGCTTTAACGTTATCATCTTCGCATCCCGGAACTCTCCAACATCATAGAGTTTGTTTGCTTCTGTTACTTCAACCCTTTTGACGATTGCTTTGGCCTCGGATACCTTGTTATTTTCAAAAAAATCTCTACAACGCTTGCCCAATTCCATCTTATTTCTCCTATCACAATATCATTTTTCAGTGACCGGTTAGCCTTTTCCTCCAGGGTAACCAGTATATAGTACTACCGGAAGAGCAACAAAACCGCAACAAACAGTTGAACTTTTCCTATTCATAATGTATCAACAAACAGTTGAACTTTACCTATTTATAATGTATATTCATTTTACACTGTTTAATCACAAAGATACACCTGATTTTTAAACGCTGTTTCGGTACAGTTTATTTGTACGCTACGGATTACGACTGATGATCCGGGTAAAAATCCGAAAACAGCTCAGCTAATGTGAAAAAGAGTACCAAAAGAAAACATAGCATGACGGGAAAGGAGAATGATATGAGCCATAAACGTCGTACAGCCATCCTCATTCTGACGGGTCTGCTGCTAACCTCAACATGTTTTAGCAATATCAGATCTGTTTATGCCGACGAACCGGCAGATGATTCTGCTGTTCAAATTTTAGAGAATACCCCGGATGCCCCGCTTCCGGAGAACGTCCCGGAAGATGATCCGGTTTATCAAATTCAGGATAACGAACCGGATGTGGATACTGCGGTTGAAAATCTTTCCCCGATGACAAATGTCTATGTCACCACCTCCGGATCATTAATGTGGGACAGGGTTACCGATGCTGTCTACCGGGTTGAAATCTGGGACGCCTCAAATAACCAGATTGCAAACAAATATCTGGGAGATCAAACCTATTTTGAGCTACGGGATTTCTTTACGAACGGAGATTATGCGGCCGGAACATATAAATACCGGCTTACTGCCAAAACCGCAAAAACCGGCGGCACCCTTCTCCGGGAGGCCTATGAGTACACCTACAACTATACGATTCAGCGGCTTTACGGCAGTCTGACCATCAATAACCCGCATCCCCGTCCCAACCAGCGGCTCGAAGCCCTCTTTACCGGCAGCGATTTCAATACGACAAACCGTGCTGACATTCAGCTTTTATGGCAGATCACGACCAGTACATCCGGTACTCCGATCAGTACGCTGAAGGAATCCACAGGAACAAATCCTTACTACATGCCGAGTGCCGATGACGCCGGAAAATACATCCGTGTCTGTGCAAGAACAGAGGACAAATACACCTGGCTTCGCAGTGGGTGGTACCGGGTCTGCAAGCAGCGCGAGGTCAGTGTCGTCTACGGATCGGCAGATCCGGAGAGTGCATGGGATGGTGAGGTTGTCCGCCTCACAGCAGATGATCGAAGTGATCAAGGCTGGACATTCACAAACTGGGCCGTTCTCGACGGAGATTTATCCTATTTTGAGATCACAAATCCGTTTTCCGAGACCGAAGCCTACTTCACGATGCCTGCATCGCCTGTTTCTCTGGAAGCCAAATACAAACGGATCAATCCTTTTAAAGATATTCACGAATCCAATTATTATTTTGAACCGGTTCTCTGGGCGTACTTCCATACACCTCAGATTACCACGGGCGTATCCAGTAATGAATTTGCACCCAAGGATACTTGTAAACGAAAAGAGATCATTACCTTCCTCTGGCGAGCTGCCGGATGCCCGAATCCAACAACAACAAAAAATCCATTTACGGATATTCGCCCATCGAATTACTATTACAATGCTGTCCTCTGGGCTGCAGAAAAAGGAATCACAACAGGAACCAGCCCCACAACCTTCAGTCCCAATGAAGAGTGCTCCCGTAAACAGATTGTCACCTTCCTCTGGCGATTTGCCGGATGTCCAAGCGGCTATAAGAACAAATTTCTGGATGTCTCCAATAATGCATATTTCACAGAAGCTGTTAACTGGGCAGCTGCAAAGGAAATTACAACAGGAATCAGCTCCACGGAGTTTGCTCCTCACCGCACATGCAAGCGATGCG